>JBMOHI010000212.1:0-4720 GCA_049317925.1 Terrimicrobiaceae bacterium | reverse complement strand
CTTCTGTATATATTCGGACGGCCTCAAATGTCGCTAGGCCGGGCCACCATGATGCCGGCGTGAAGGCTGTAACGGTTCAGATAATCGCTCAATCGCGAATCCACCACGACCGCACGCTCATTTTTCGAGGCATGCATGAAACGCAGCACGCCCTTTTTGTCCCGATAGGCCAGTCCGACATGGGAGGTGTAGGTGCCCGGCCAGGTGGTGACGATGCAGATGATGTCGCCGTCCTTGAGATATTTCTCGGCGGCGGGCACGGAGGATTTCGGAACATACCAGATGCCGCGGCGGGAGAGGTCGCCTTCGATGCGGGCCATCTCGGGAATCATGGAGGGATCGGCCCGGAGCTGGCGAAAGTACTTCGAAGGTTTTCCCCCCATATAGTTCATCGTGCGGTAAATCTTCTTCGCCCCGGGCAGGGAGGGGGTGACATCCTTCACCAGGCCGCGTTTTTGGTTATCCTGTAGCCAGTCCTCAAGGTGATGGAGCCGGGAGACAAACTTCCCGTTGCAGCGTCCGCCGCGATAGCGGTCGAGTTCGATCATGCGGAGCATGTCGGCGGGGGTTGGGTTCTCCGAAACCCTGAGGGCACGCGCGGCACCGAGGGCAATCTCAAAAAACGTCCAGCAATCCATCCCCTTCATGTTCACGCAGGGCGTCTCGATGCGGTCGTCTAGCTCGAGCGTGTAGTTCGTGTAGGGCGTGCCAACCAGCGCGAGTCCCGCCTTCACCGTTCGCTCACCAAGGGGAAGCTCCCGCCAGTTTTCCGCCAGACCCCGGTTGATCAGGGCTTGGAATTTTCCCGGGCCCACAAAAACAACACTCTCCGGCAGGGCGGCCGGGGCTGGCGAAATCATGACGAGAAAAAGGCAAAAAATCAGCAGGCGCATAGACCTCTATTGGTAACCCCGCAGCGGACAGTTCGCAACCCGCACAATCCGGCTCGCAATTTGCACGGAAAATGCTACACCACCGGCATGGACACACCACCGGCCACACCCGCTCCTGTTCCGCAACCGCCCGCCCAACCACCTTCCTCCGGGCTATCTGACAAGCAGTGGGCGGTCATCACCCACTTGAGTGCCTTCGCCGGCCTGGCCCTTCCCGCCGGCAATATCCTGGCTCCGCTGGTCCTTTGGCTGGTGAAAAAGGCTGAAGTCCCCTCGCTCGATCAGGTGGGCAAAGACGTCCTGAATTTCCAGATCTCCTGGTCCATTTATCTCCTGCTCTCCGGCCTGAGCATGTTCTTCTGCATCGGCATGATCCTGTTGCCCGTGGCCGCCATCGCCTGGCTGGTGTTCGTTATTCTCGGAGCCATCAAGGCCAGCAACGGCGAACGCTACAACTTCCCGCTGACCATCAAGTTCCTCTAGTCCGCTACTCGCGCCCTCAGTGAAAATTCTCGTCGTCGAGGACGACCCCGGCATCGCCGAGGTCCTCGACTATGCCCTGCGCGCTGACGGACACGCGGTGATTGCGGCAGGCACCGGGGCCGAAGCTCTTGCCCTTGCGGCCGGGGCGGAATGCGTGGTCCTCGACGTCGGACTGCCCGATCTCGACGGCTTCGAGGTCTGCCGCCGCATTCGCAAGACCTCCGACATCCCCATTCTTTTTCTCACCTCACGCTCGGACGAAATCGACCGCGTCGTCGGCCTTGAAATCGGTGGCGACGATTACCTCACCAAACCGTTCAGCACGCGCGAGCTCCTCGCCCGCATCAAGGCCATCATGCGTCGGCTTTCCCCATCCTCCGCCCCCCGCGACACCGCCGCGCTCACCCTCGACCTGGAAAAACACACCGTCACCCACCTCGGCCAGCCCGTGGAACTTTCCCGACTCGAATTCGAATTGTTGGTGGTGCTTTCCAAGCACCCCGGCCGTGTCTTCACCCGAAATCAGATCCTCGATCAGGCCTGGCCCGATGGCGGCTGCGTCACCGACCGCACTGTGGACGCCCATATCAAATCCCTCCGCAAAAAACTCGGTGACGCCGACCTGATCGAGACCGTGCGCGGCGTCGGGTACCGCCTGCGGGAGACATGACCCAGCCCTCCCCCGCGTGGCGCGCGGTGTACTTCATCCAGCGCCTCATCAGCTGGGTGGCCCCGCCGCTGCACAGCCTGCATTGGAAAATCTTCGCCCTCCTGCTCGTGGGCCTTTTTCTTCCCGCCGTCTATTTCCTCTGGCAGGTGCAGATCGGCATCGAACGCAGCCACCTCCGTTCCACCGAACTAGGCATGATCGACACAGCCCTCGTCCTGGCCGACTCTCTGCAATCGTCCACCGAACTCACCACCCTCCCCGCCGCCCGCGAGATCAAGCGCCGCGTTTTCGACGACAACTTCAACGACCTCCGCGTCGTCCTCTATGACAAAGACGGCCGTGTCCTCAGTGACTCCGACAGCCAACTCGCCCCCGGCACGGACGCCTCCGCGCAGAAGGACGTCGCCCACGCCCTGGCCGGCCGCCATGGCGCCCGCTGGGTGCGCGACCCCTACCGCAAAGTCGTGACTCTTTTCAGCACGGTTCCGTATTTCCGAAACAACGAGATCGCGGGGGCCATCGGCATCATCAAACCCACCGCCGACGTCCGCCGCTCCATCCTGCGTTCGTTGAAAGACCTCGCGCTGCCCGCGCTCCTTGCCTTTGGCGTCGCCGCCGCCACATCGTATCTCCTCTCGAACTACCTCACCCGCGTCATCACCGGCATGGCCGGCCGCGCCCACCGCATCGCCGACGGCGAACCCGGCGTGCGCCTGGAAACCTGGACCAAAAGCGAACTCGGCGACCTCGCCCGCGCCCTCGAAGCCATGCGACGGAAACTCGAAGGCAAGGCCTACGTCGAGGAAATGGCGTCCACCCTCTCGCACGAATTGAAAACCCCGCTCGCCTCCATCCGCGGCGCGGCCGAAATCGCCCAGGACACCGATTCGCCCGAAGTCCGCAAAAAATTCCTTACCAACATCCTTGCCGAGACCGACCGCCTCACCGGCATCGTCAACAATCTCCTCGCTCTCTCCCGCATCGAAACCCAACCCGCCGAAGCCGGCGAAACCTGCCGCCTCGACGAAGTCGCCCGCGAAACCGCCGCCGTTTTCCAAACCCGTGCCGAAACCCTCGGCCTCCATTTTCACGTCAGCATCGCCGCTGGCTCCGAACCCCTGCCCCTCTCGGCCGAGCAGCTCCGACGCGTCCTGGAAATCCTCCTCGATAACGCCTTCGCCTTCACTCCTTCGGGAAAGAACGTCCACCTCGAAACCACCGCCCGCACTGCCACCGTGCGCGATGAAGGCCCCGGCATGACCCCTGAAGTGCAGGCCCGCGTCTTTGAGCGGTTTTTTACCACGGTCAATCCCCTCACCGGACGCCGCGGCACCGGCCTCGGCCTGGCCATCGCCCAATCCATCATCACCCGCGCCCATGGCACCATCACACTGCAAAGCGCGCCGGGACAGGGCACCGAGGTCACGGTAAGCTTTTAGAGTCGAAGACTTCTCCGACCATTCCACCGCTGCCGTTCTTTGCACGACGTTCTGCCCTCCTTCCCGGCTTGCGGAGAAACCTTGCCACTGCGATTCTGCAACCATGCCTCATCGTCCGCCGCGTAAAGTCAAGAAAGCCGCCCGCGCTGAAAACCCCGTCGCGCGCGCCGCTCAACTCGAAGAACAACGCCGCCGCGAAATGGCCGTCCGCTCCACCCTCAGCCGCTTCCAAAACCGCTCCTCCGAAAGAAAGTAGAGGGCCTCAAGTCGGAGCAGGTTCTTTTCGCGCAGTTTTCACACGACTTTCATCATCGCTTCACATGGACGGACCAAGGTGCGTCCGTCATGACACGCCGGAAATTCCTTCGCCTCTCACTCAAAGCCGCCCTCGTCACCGGAACCAGCGGCAGCCTGCTCACCTTAGCCGCGACATTTGCCTGCTCGGTCAATCGCCGGGATATCACCCTGGCCGGACTCCCGCCGGCCTTCGACGGATTCCGTGTCGCGCTGCTGTCGGACTTTCATCACAGCCCGTGGGTTTCGGCGAACTACATCCGTGACGTGGTGGGGCTCACAAACTCCCTCCAACCCGACCTCATCGCGTTGACCGGCGACTATGTTCATCGCGGCAAGAAATGGGTGCCCGGGCTCATGCGGGAACTGGCGTCGCTGCGCGCGAGAAATGGCGTGGTCGGCGTGCTGGGCAATCACGACCATTATGAAAACGCGGCCGGCACGGTGCGCGACGGACTCCACCAAGCCGGCATCGCCGATCTCACCAACCGCGGTATCACCTTCCAACGCGGCGGCGAAACCCTGCACGTCGCGGGCGTGGGCGACTACTGGCGGGAAGAGCAGAAACTCCATCGCGCTCTTGCGGGATCGAACCGGCCGGAATCCGTCCTCCTCCTCTCCCACAACCCCGACTACGTGGAACGCATCCGCGACGACCGCGTCGGCCTTGTCCTGAGCGGACACACGCACGGCGGGCAGTGTGTTTTTCCGATCATCGGCGCGCCCATCCTGCCATCCCGATACGGCCAGAAATACGCCTCCGGCCTCTGCCAGGGTCCGGTGGCGAAAGTTTTCGTCACCCGCGGCGTGGGCACAGCCTTTCCACCAATCCGTTTCGGTTGCCCGGCGGAAGTGGCGCTGCTCACTTTGCGAACAAGCAATACCACTTGAAATTCAGCCTTCAGCCTTCTACCTTCTCACTTGGTTAAAGGGGGCGTACT
>JBMOHI010000211.1:0-4720 GCA_049317925.1 Terrimicrobiaceae bacterium | reverse complement strand
GGGCGGGCGATCTTTCGGCGCGGCTCCGCGAGCGGTCGGAATTGGTCGGGCAGCTTGAGTTGCAGATTTTCGAGCGCGGCGCGGTCGAGTGGGTGGAACCGGTGCGAAAAACGGCGTGAGGGATCATGTTTGCCTGTTTGTTGCTTCCGCAGTTTCGTCTGGCCGCCGCTTTGCGCTGGCGTGATTGCGCGGGTCCGGCGGCGGTGGTGGACGATTGCGCCAAGGGCTTGATTCTTGAGGTCAACGAGGCAGCCACGGCGAAGAGAATCCATCCCGGCCTCACTCCAGCCCAGGCCATGGCCCGCGACATGCAGGTTCAGCTTTTGCCGCGATCCCCGGCGCAGGAAGATGCGCTGCAGCAGATTCTCCTCGATGCGGCCCTTGGCTTGTCGGCGGATGTCGAGGCCACCGCGCCCGGCCTGGGGGTGGCGGATTTGCGCAAACGGCCCAAGCCGCCTTCCTGGCATGGCTTGGGCGATGAGGTGGTCGCGCGGTTTGCAGCGGAAAAACTGCGGGTGGCCGTGGCCTTCGCGCCCACTCCGGATCTCGCCATTCTGGCCGCGAAAGGGGCCGCGCCGGTGGCGGTCATTTACGACGCGAGCGCCTTTACCGCAGCCCTGCCGGTGGCGGCGCTGGAACTGGACGAGTCCACCGCCCGGACCCTGCACGAATGGGGCATTGCCACCATCGGACAATTGCTGGCCCTGCCGCGTGCCGAAACCATCGAACGCCTGGGAGCGGAAGCCGCCGCGGCCTTGCAGAAAATCTCGGGCCGCACCAAACGCCCGCTCCGGCTCATCCGGTCCGGGGTGAAATACGCCGAGGCGTTCGATTTTGAACATCACGTGGAAACGACCGAGCCGTTGTTGTTTCTGCTCCGGCGTTTTCTGGGCAGCCTGACCGCCCGGTTGAAAGCGATGCATCGCGTGGCCCGCTGTCTCCGGCTGGCCATCCCCCTGGATGATGGCCGCAGCTACGAACGCACTTTTACCATTCCCGCTCCGACTTCCGATTTGGAGGTGCTTTACCGCATCCTCGATACACATTTGTCTTCGTTGCGGTTGGAGCATTGCCCGGTCGGACTCCGCCTAGAAATCGAGCCCGGTGAACAAAATGGCAGCCAACTCGGATTATTTGAAACCGCCCTGCGCGATGTGAATGGGTTCGGCGAAACGCTGGCCCGTCTGAAGGCGTTGTTGGGGGAGGACAGCGTGGGCGTTCCGCGCAAGCTCGATACTTATCGCCCGGATGCCTTCGCGCTGGATCCCATGTTTCCGCCACATGCGGGCGTTCTGCGCGAAGATCCGCCCTACGGCATTCCGCTGCGCCGGTACCGTCCGCCGGGTCCGGCCCGCGTCGAAACCAAGGAGGGAATTCCGGTCTCGGTTCATTCGCCTGTTGCGCAGGGCCCTGTGATCGAAACCGCGGGTCCATTCCGGCTTTCAGGCGACTGGTGGGACACCCAAGCCTGGCGCACGGAAGAGTGGGACGTGGAACTCGATGGCGGGGCCATGTTGCGGCTCTCGCGTCAGGGCGCGGAGTGGAAAGTGGAGGGCGCGTATGAACTATGTTGAACTCCACGCCCGCAGCGCGTTCAGTTTTTTGCGCGGGTCTTCCCAGCCGGAAATGCTGGCCCGCCGCGCGGCGGAATTGCAATTGCCCGGCCTAGCTTTGTTGGATCGGGATGGTCTTTACGGCACGGCCCGGCTGCATGCCGCCGCACGGGAGAGCGGCCTCAAGGCCATCGTCGGCGCGGAACTCACCATGGAGGACGGCTGCGTGCTGCCCGTCATCGTGGAAACGCGGCGCGGCTATCGCAATCTCTGCCAGCTCATCACCATGGCAAAACTCCGCGGCACGAAATCGGAGGCCCCTGTTCGCTGGAACGACTTACCGGAATATGCCGGCGGACTCATCGCCCTGACCGGGGACGGGGAGGGGATTTTCCAAGGCGGGGAGGGGACCGACCGGCGGCTTGAACGACTGGTGGCCGCCTTCGGACCAAACCATGTGTTTCTGGAAATTCAGCGGCATCTGCTGCGCGGAGAAGAGCGGCTGAACCAAAAGATTGTCCATGCAGCCGGGGCCTTGGGACTGCCGCTCGTGGCCACCAACGGCGTGACCTACCACGAAAAGGCCGCCCGCGGAGTGCTCGATGTTTTCACCTGTGCCCGTCATCACACCCACCTCGATCAAGCCGGACAATGCCTCGCGGCCAATGCGGAACGGTGTTTGAAGTCCGGTGCGGAAATGACCCGCCTCTTTGCGGATTTGCCGGACGCCATTGCGAACACGGCCCGCATTGCGGAGCGGGTGGAATTTTCCCTGACCAACCTCGGATACGAATTTCCCCGCTTTAACGTTCCCGCAGGGGAGTCGATGGATTCCTGGCTGAGAAAGCAAACCTACGAAGGCGCGCGGCAGCGTTATGGCACGATCAGCGAAAAGGTGAAGGCCCAGCTTGAAAGGGAACTGACCCTCATCGCCCAACTGGGATTCAGCGGTTATTTTCTCATTGTCTGGGACATTGTGCAGTTTTGCCGGGAGGAGAAGATTCTCATGCAGGGACGCGGGTCCGCGGCCAACTCGGCGGTTTGTTACAGCCTCGGCATCACCGCCTGCGACCCCATCGGCTGCAAGCTCCTGTTTGAACGTTTCCTGAGCGAAGGCTGCAAGAAGTGGCCGGATATTGATCTCGACCTGCCGAGCGGTGATCGCCGCGAACGGGTGATTCAGGAAGTCTATCGGCGCTATGGCCGTCACGGGGCGGCCATGACGGCCAACGTCATCACCTACCGGGGCAAGAGCGCGATGCGGGAAATCGGCAAGGCGCTGAATTTTCCGCCCGATGTGATGGATCGATTTTCCAGTCTGTATGCCAGCGGCGACTTTCCCCACACGCTCGATCTGCCGGCCCAGTTGAAACAGGCGGGCATCGCCGGCGACCATCGTCGCGCCGCGGTGGCCATCGGGCTTTATCAGAAAATGTACGGCTTGCCCCGTCATCTCGGCCAGCACTCGGGCGGCATGGTGATTTGCCAGGGGGAACTGTCCTCGATCGTGCCCTTGGAAAACGCCGCCATGCCCGGCCGCGTGGTCTGTCAGTGGGACAAGGACGACTGTGAGGACCTCGGCATCATCAAAGTGGATTTTCTCGGTCTGGGCATGATGGCAGTTTTGCAGGACGCGCTCGAATTATGCCGTCAGCGCGGGCGCCCGGTGGATCTGGCGCAGATCCCCAAGGACGATGAACCCACCTACGATCTGATGTGTGCGGCCGACACGATCGGGACATTCCAGGTCGAATCGCGCGCGCAGATGGCCACGCTCCCGCGGCTGAAACCCCGCTGCTTTTACGATGTCTGCATCGAGGTGGCCATCATTCGCCCCGGACCCATCCAAGGGAAAATGGTGCATCCCTATCTCAGTCGGCGGCAGGGTTTGGAGAAGATTACGTATTTCGACCCGCTTTTGGAACCGGTCTTGGAGCGCACGCTGGGGGTTCCGCTTTTTCAGGAACAATTGCTCAAGATAGCCATGGTCATGGCCGATTTCAGCGGGGCCGAGGCGGAGGAATTGCGCCGCGCCCTGAGCTTCCACCGTTCCCAGGAACGCATGGCCAAAGTGTGTGTGAAGCTGGGCGAGGGAATGAAAAAAAAGGGCGTCAAACCCGCCGCCGCGCAGGCCATCCTGCAGGCCGTGCAGTCGTTTGCGGTTTACGGATTTCCCGAATCGCACGCCATCAGTTTTGCCCTCATTGCCTACGCCTCCTGCTATCTCAAGGTGCATCGTCCGCAGGAATTTTACGTCGGCCTGCTCAACAATCAGCCCATGGGATTCTATTCCCCGCATACCCTCATTCGCGATGCCAAGGCACGGGGCGTGAGGGTCCGGGCCGTGTCGGTAATCGAATCGGCTTACGATTGCACGGTGGGCGATGACGATGCGATTCGCCTCGGACTGCGGGTGATCAAAGGCATGGATGCCACCACCGGCCGCCGGATTGAGGAGGAACGCACCCAACGACCTTTTGACTCGCTCGATGACTTCCGCCTGCGCGTGGCCCCGGCCAAAGACATTCTCCGCACTCTGGCCTCAACCGGTGCTCTCAACGGCTTGGTGGATCATCGCCGCGATGGTTTGTGGAAAGTGGCGCAGCCCGCTGACGAAGTCGCCTCGCTTCCACTTAACAGCCGGCAAGCTCCCGCGCCCCTGGCCATGATGAATCCGTCCGAACGCCTGGACGCGGATTTCGCCGGCACGGGGGTGACCACCGGACCGCATCCCATGGCCCTGATCCGGGCGGAACTCGTCGGCATCAAACGCGCCGGCGAGCTGCCGGCGATGCGCAACGGCGAACGCGCGGTCATTGCCGGGCTGGTGATTTGCCGTCAACGACCGGGCACGGCCAAGGGCAACGTTTTTATCAGTCTGGAGGACGAGACCGGTGTCTCCAATGCCATTGTCGCTCCGGTGCTCTTCGAAAAGTATCGCCTGGTGGTGACCCAGGAGTCGTTTCTAAAAATCAGCGGGGTGATGCAGAATACGGGAAATTCCCAGTTACTAAAGACCGAGCGCATCGAGGCGCTCCACTATCGCGAACTCACCGCGCCGCAATCGCACGATTTTCATTAGGGAGGGCGGCGCGTCCTACCCGGTTACTTGATCTCCTGAAAAGTCAGGGCCTCCGAGTTCAGGCAATAGCGCAGTCCGGTGGGCG
>JBMOHI010000210.1:0-4735 GCA_049317925.1 Terrimicrobiaceae bacterium | reverse complement strand
TCTTCGGTTGAGGCGATGGGATGGAGCGCGATGTCCGACCAGTCGCGTTCCAGGCTTTTGGCATCGCCCGGAGCGAGGTCGGAGGGAATCATCCAGGGTTGGAGCATGAGTCAATAAACCACAAATTGACACCGGTGTTCAGTAAGAAGCACGAATGCCTTTGAGGGAAATCTAGCGGCTTTAGCGGTTCAGTCCAGCCGGAGGTCGCAGGTCAGGTCGCCCCGGCGTCCACCGCGGCAGGGTTTGCCGCCCAGTTTCACCGCGCCGGGTTTGGGCAGTTTGTGGAAAACAGCGTCCCCATGTTTCAGTTCAAACTCCGCTGCCACGCGACCGCTTTGAGCATCGACCAACGTGATGTGGAGCGGGAGCTGGACGGGGATGCCGGGGTGTAGGGCGGGGTAGAGGTTGGTGCGGCGGAAGCGGAGTCCGGCCAGGAAAACACCTGGCGAAGTTTCCCGCAACGGCAGCGGCCTGCCGGCCACATAAACGTGGTAGCTGCGGAAAAAGTCCGCATCGGCAGAGAACTCGAGCCGCTGCATGGAGGTGTCCACAAACCGGCTGGTGCTTCCGCCTTCGACCGGCGTCTCGCACAGCAGGGGCCAGCTTTCCAAGGCTTTGCGCACGGTCAGGGCGGCCGGACCTTTTTTCCAGGCCAGGACGGACGGAAACCGCCAGTTCCAGATGTCCTGGAAGATTTTCCGCTGGAGGACGAATCCGCCTTTTTCCAGTTCGGAGAAAATCTCCTCGAGATCGTGCCAAAGCCGCTCGGGCAGAAAATATTCGTCGTGCAGCCGGGTGCCGAAGCGTTTGAGAGCGCGGGGCGGTTTCGCTTCCAGCAAATGGGCGGCGAGGCAGTGCCAGAGCAGGGCAATGGCCGACATCCATTCGGGGCGGGGGAGCGATTCGATGGCGCGGAATTCGATGAGTCCGAGCGCGCCGGATGGCAATGACGTGTTCCAGAATTTATCGAAACTGATCTCGCTGCGGTGGGAATTTCCGGTGGTATCGGTCTGGAGATGGCGCAGGGTTTCGTTGATCAACTCGCGATGGTCGCCCTCGGGGAGGCCTTCGAGAAAGGTATAGGCCATGTCGATATCGTAGAGGTCGCGGGCGGATTCATCAGGACGCGGAGCCTGCGAGGAGGCGCCGACATAGCAGCCGGTGAAAAGATAGGCCAGCGAGGGATGGTGCTGCCAGAAACGCAGGACGGCGGCGAGCCATTTTGGCCGGGCAAAAAACGGATGCGCTTCGATGCTCGGTCCGCCCCAGAGCAGATGATTGCCGCCGCCGCTGCCCTGCGGATGGTCATGCGGGACGTCTTTCCACGAGCGGAGGCCGGCGCTTTCGCAGCAGGCGGTGAGCGTCTCCAGCCATTCGGCATATTCGCTCCAGGATGTGCAGGCGGGTAGGTTGATTTCGAGCACGCCGGGATCGGCGGTGAGTCCGAGGACGGTCCAGCGTGCGGCTTCATCCGGCGGCAGATACCCTTGCAGTTCCAGTTCGCTGAGGCCGGCCTTTTTGGCGGAGGCTTCGGCGGCGGCGAGGAGTTCGAGAAAGGGGCGCTGGAGCAGCGGTGGGAAAAAAATCGCCGCGGAATTTCCCGTGCGTTCGATGGTGAGGGCGCGGCGGGGCACGGCCGGGGGAAAATGCTGGAGCGGAAGGCGGAGTCCGGCGGCTCCCTCCGTGTCGATGAGGGTGCGCAGTTTGCGATCGAGCGGCCAGGGCGCGGAGGACCAGGTGCCGCCGTCGTGATCGAGGGGCATGGCGAATACCTCCGTGCGCTGGTCGCGCGGATCGGAGAATTTCATCCAGTGCGAGGCCACGCCGAGATGTTTGCTAAGGGCGTCGGCAAACTGCCGCAGGGCTTGCGGACCGGGGGACTTACCGCGGGCGGGCAGGCGAAAGAGCGGCGAGCCGTCGCGGTTGGCCAGCAGGCGCACGACCCAGCGGGGATTGACCTCGCCGGGATACAATTTTCCCGGACAGAAAAACGCTGCGGCCCCGCGCAGGCGTTTCTTCTGCAACAGGTGCGCGACTTTCCAGGCGTAGGCGAGTTTGGTCGGGCCGACGGCGGAGTGGTTCCATTCCGCGCCCTCGGGCTTGATCGGAATAAAGGTCGGTTCTCCGCCGAGCGTGAGACGAATGCCATTTCTGGCAAAGAGGCTTTCCGCATGGGCCGCGGCTTCATGCATCCAACTCGGGATCATTGTTCCTTGATGGTTAAAGTGGTTTCCAGCGTGCTGGGGATGGTTTTTTTTCCATAGTAATGACCGGCCACCGGGGCAACGTCGGCCGGGGTGAGCCCAACGGCAGTGGCGAGAAAATGATGATCGCAAAGCACGCCATTGGTTGGATCGAATCCGACCCATCCCGCGCCCGGCAGGTAGGCCTCGACCCAGGCATGGAGGGCATTCTCGGCATGGCGCGGACTGTCCGGCGAATCGTCCTCCCAGAGGAATCCACTGGCCAGCCGCGCTGCCACTCCGTGTTCGCGCAGCACGGCGGCAAAGAGCACGGCGTAGTCGCGGCAGGAGGCTTTCTGCAGCCGGAGGGTTTCGGCCGGAGAATAGGGATCGCCCTCGTCGCGGCGTTCGTAGGCGATGTTTTCGTGGAGCCAGGTGTTCATGGCGGTGAGGGCTTCCACGGTGGGCCGCGCGGACGCGGTGCGGCTCAGTTCGGACGGCAGCGCACTGGGCTCTCCGTCCGGCGCGATGTAGGGCGCGAGGGTGCGGATTTCTCCGGGCAGGTATTGGAAGGGAAGTTCGAGCGCGTGGGAATCCAGCAGAAAATGAAAGGGATTCTTTTCCCGCAAGGTCAGGTCGAGTTCCAACCCGAACTCCAGCCGGTCGAGTTTCTCGGGAAAAAAGCACCGTGCGATCAGGTTGTCGAAAAGATCGAGGCGGTATTGCACGTCCGCGCTGGCCGGCGTGGTGAAGAGGGTCCGGTCGGTGTGAATGGAAACATCATGACGCGGAAAAATGCGCGCAAGATGCGGCGAGAAACTGGCCGGTTCCTCATATTGATAAATGGCGGAATAACGAATGGCGAGTTTCATGCTTTTTCGCTCAGGCGTTTCATAAAGACCTTCACCTTGAGTTCCTTCGCTCCCGAACCCTTGAAGGTGCCGCGTACGGGCGTGGCATCGGCGAAATCGCGTCCGTAGGAAACCGTGACATGACGCGGGCCGCACCATTGGTTATTCGTTGGATCGAGCGCGACCCAGACCATGCCGGGGGTGAGCACCTCGACCCAGGCGTGGGTGGCGATCCAGCCGACGAGTTTCGGAGCATCCGGTTTGGGTCTGGCGGGTTCGGACTCGATATATCCGCAGACATAGCGGGCGGGAATGCCGGCCGTCCGCAGGATGCTGAGCATTACATGGGCGAAGTCCTGACAGACTCCCGCGCGCTGTTTCCAGACCGTGGCCAGCGGGGTGGAGTTGTCGGTCGAGCCGGGCTCATAGCGGAATTTTTCATGGATGGCCCGGTTCAACGCTTCCAGCGCCTCGCCTAGCGGTGCATCGCCGGGAAAATACCGGCGGGCCCATTCCATGGAGGTGTTGCCGGTGGGAACGGCCGGAGTTGGCTGCAGGTAGTCGAAGATGTCAGTGAGCTTGGCGGAAAAAAGCTGCCTGACCTCGGCGATGGGGACTTCCAGTGCATCGGTCGGCCGGGGGATCTCCGTGGTGCGGACGGTCAGGTTGTTGGTGATGGTGAGACGCTCGTGGCGCAGTGTGTGCGAATAAAAGGTGACCTCATTGCCGAAGTAGTCCTGATACGTCGAGATCGGCGTGGCCGGGACAAAATCGATGCTGTGCGCGACGATGGTTTGTCCGGGCAGCGAAGGCGGGGTCAGCCTGGCCTCGATGTAGGCCTCGCGGGCCTGCTGGCCGTAGCGATACTCGGTGCGATGCACGATTTCAAAGAGCATTTTTCGGACCGAAAAGCGTTGGTTGCGTTTCTGCACGCATGTGGATCTGGTGATTGAGAAAACCGTCGGAGATCAGGTGGTGGATGTCGAGTGTGGCTTCCAGCAGGCGGGTGCCATGTTCCAGCAGAGGGGTCGTTTTCGCGGCCGGATCGGATTTTTCCGATTGCTCCAGATTCTCCCAGTTGGTCTGGCGGATTTCCTGCACAAGTTTCTCCATGCCGGCGATGGTCCGCAATGTGGTGACGGAGCTTTCCTCGCGGGCGGCGCGAAGGCGGTTGGCGCAGGTTTCGAGCGAACGGGTGACGGAACGCGGTGCAACCGGATTGCTCCAGAGCAGATCCAGCATCGGGGCCGCCTCGATGCGCATTTGATAAACGCGGCGGTAAACATCCCGGCTGTTGAGCAGGCGCAGGAAGGCAGAGAGGCGGATCTCTTCCTCGTGTTCGGACGATTCGCCGCGGCGTGGCATCGGGCGCATGATTGAGCAGACGGCGTTGGCGGTAATGATGGCCCGTTCCAGCGCCTGCCCGATTTCGCAAAAGGCCCATCCGCCATCGGCAATCATGGTGGATTGGGCTGTGCCGAAGAATTCCGCCACGGCCTTGACCGCATGATCGCAATACCGGCGGGTGTATCCGGTCAGGTCATCATCGCTGGATTTGGGCCGGAAGCGGGCGCGTTGGAAACGGCTGCGCAGGGTGCTCAGGGCGCTCCATGCCTCAAGGCTGAGACATTCGAGAATCGATTCGGCGTTGCCCGTTCCGCGCAGAAGGGTTTGCACGACCGAGTCCGGTTCCTCGAGGTC
>JBMOHI010000209.1:0-4738 GCA_049317925.1 Terrimicrobiaceae bacterium | reverse complement strand
AGCGTCCGTCGGGCGACAACATCCCCGCCTGGGAAAATCCGATGAATCCGTCCGGAGTGATCATCACGGTGACGCCGCCGGCCATGGCCATGGCGCAGCGTCCCTGCCGGATTTCTTCGCAGGCCATATGCACGGCGGTGAGGGCGGACGAGCAGGCGGTATCGAGCGACAGGCTCGGACCTTTCAAATTGAGGCAGTAGGAAATCCGGTTGGCCGCGATGCTGTGGGCATTGCCGGTGGGCGAGTGGGAACTGATGGCCGAGCGGTCGGCGGCTCCGCCCTGGATATTCTGGTAGTCCGTGTGCGAGACGCCCATGAACACCCCGATGTCGGTGCCGTTCTCCAGATCCAAAACCACCCCGGCGTCTTCCAGCGCTTCCCAGGCGGTCTCGAGCAGGAGGCGTTGCTGGGGATCGATGTAGGGGGCCTCGCGCGGCGAGATGCCGAAAAACTGCGGATCAAATTGGTCGATGGAATCCAGGAATCCGCCGCGTTTGGCGATGGATTTTCCCGCGATGCCCGGTTCGGCATCGTAAAATCGTTCCACGCTCCAGCGGTCCGGCGGGACTTCCGTCACGGCATCGCGTTCGTCGGTGAGAAGTTTCCAGAACGACTCGATGTCGTTGATTCCCCCGGGAAACCGACAGCCGATTCCAATTACGGCTATCCCATCTTTGTGCTTGTGATTGCTGCCCATTGTCGAAATTTGCCTAGCGCTGGGGCAGAATAGGGATTTGCGCCCCGGCTCGAAGCGAAATTTTCGCTGGTGGGGGATTTTTTCCTCCCGGCCCGCGCGGGTTCGTCATTTGAGACTGGAAAGAATCTCGCGTCCGCGATCCTTGCTGTCGGGATCACCGGCATCCGTGTTCGGCATGGACAATCCCTTTTCCAGATTCTTCCGCGCTTCGTCAGGTTTCCCGATGTAGGCAAAGACCGCGCCGAGTTCGATGTAGTGGCTGAGGCGCTGAGGATTGAGTTTGATGGCCTTTTGCAGGCAAATCTGCGCCTGCTCGCTCGAGCCCTCGGGGATCTCGCCATAGAGCACGCGGGCGGCGGCGCGTTTGACCGTGCCGATTTCAGCCAGGCGTTGGTGCCAGACACCGAGGACATGCCAGGCGAGGTCCTGGTGGGAATCCAGGGCAATCGCCTTGTCCACGGCGACCTTGATTTTCCGGGTGGCCTCCAATTTCTCCTTGGAGTCAAGCAGGGAGGTCATCTTGGCGTAGCTGATGGCCACCGAGAGATTGGCCTCGGCGTTGTTCGGAGCGAGCTCGACGGCCCGCTTGGCATAGCCGAGGCCGGTCTGACTGAGGCGGAGTTTTTCCGCGACGGAGACTTTTTCTCCCGCGAGGTGGCGATATTGCCGCGCGATCCGCAGCAGGAGGGGAACATTATCCGGAGAAAGTTTCTCGGCCGGGAGATAAAACTCCAGCGCCCCGGCGGGCTGGAGTTTGCGGTCCAAGACATCGCCCTGTTTGATCAGGGCCTCGGCGTCCTCGGCGGCGGACAGGCTTGCGGGTGAGAACAGGGCAATTGCCAGGCTCAGGAGGGAGAGTTGAGCGAGGGCTTTCACGAAGGGCGGGGCTCCCTCAGCGGGAGGTCTCCTTGAGATGTTGGCGGAGGATGCGGTTCACCTCGGCAATGGCCTTCGGATTTTGGTTGGTCCAATGTCCATGGGCGACGATTAACTCGCTTTCGGCTCCCTCGATGTGACTGCTCCAGAAGGGAACAATGCCGTCGCTGCTCTGCGGCCTTCTGTGGTCACGATAGCCGCCCCGGCCCCGGTCACCCATGATGGAGTGATACGGGATGCCTTTCACCACGGGGATGGTGTTAATCGTGGTGACGAAGCGGTTCCTGGGGTCCAGCGCATCGATGCTGGTGGGCATGCCGCGGAGTCGTTTGCCATCGGCGCGCATTTTGGAGAGTTCGGCCAGTTCACGACCCACGCCGGTGAATTGCGAAGGGACACTGATGATGGCCGAGCCGAGGCGGCCCATGAAGGACGAGGCCATTTCGGCACCCCGCAACGAGGCGGAGGCAAAAATCACACGGTCCACTTCCGGACGGTGCTTGAAGATGAGGGTCTCGGTGATGATCGCGCGCGCCTTGGGGGAGAGCGGGGTTTTGTCCGGCGGCGTTTCGAAGAAGGCATTCCAGATTTTGTCTCCGCTGTCGGTGATCAAGACCCGGCTGATCATTCCGCCCATGCTGTGGCCGATGAGAACGAAGGGTTTGTGATCGGGGTAGAATTTATTGATCTCGTCGATCTTCTTTCGCAGCACGGCTGCCATCAAGGGATAGGGAAGGCCGGTGGGGTAACTGAAGAACCAGATCTGGTAGTTTTTGCGGAAGACCGCATCGCCGCGCAGCGACTCGATCATCGGGGCCCAGGTGGCCTGGGAGTCGCCCAGGCCATGGATGCAAATGACGGGAATTTTTTTCGGATCGTAGGGCTGGAGTCTGGCCAGCCGCGTGCTGGCGGCAAAGGACCCGGGATCGAACATGCGCTTGACTTCGACGCGGCGGGGGCGGAGTTCCGCCAGGGCCAGGGCAATCGGCGCAGTGAAATCCGCCGCCACCGGGAAGGTGTGCCCCCCAAACTTCACGTCCTCGGTCGCCAAAGGGTCCACATAGGCGGCGGTGACGTTGCGGCCGTTGAAGCGCAGGATCTGCGTGATGCCGTAATAGACATTCTTCCCCTGAATGAAGGGATCAAACTTGGTCGGATCGAATCCCTTGCTGGCGATCACCATGGGTGCGCCGAGGCCCTCCTTAACCGTGCGCTCGCGCACAAGGCTGCCGCGGAATTGAAACCGGTCGGCGGCCATGATCCGAAAGTTGGAGGGGTCGTGCTCGGGCTTGCCATCGGTCAGCACGGTGAAGCTCCAGTTGCCGTCCGCGCCCGGGCAGATCACCGGAGCCCTCCAGGGCTTCAGGTCCGACTTGTAAAGGACATCGAAAAGCCGGGAGACGGCGAAATTGTAATCCCGCAGCGCTTTCGCGTCCTTCGGGTTTTTCTCCAGCACCTTCGCCGCGACAGCCGCGGCATCAATGAACCGGCCCATCTGCACTTCGGGGGTTCTCTCGGGGCGCTTGAGTGCCTGGACGATTTTTTCTCCGGCGGGAGTGTTCGCGACAAATATCGGTTTTCGATCCCGGACGGTGGCGTAGTTTTTACAGCCGGTGCCGAGAACCGTTAAAGCCAGCAGCGCGGCCAGCAAATGGCGGGAGTATTTCATAGAAGATCAGGAGCGACGGGGTTCATGCGTAGCGGAATTTCCGCAGGCGAAATAGATTTTTTGCAGTTCCGGCCCCAATTCCTCGCCGTCCACGGAAGCCGGGCTTTTCGTATGAAACGGGCAAACCGGCCGGCGGCCGGTCTTCGGATCGGCCTGGCGGAACCAACAGAAACCCTCCGCTTGCTCCTCCGGCGTAAGCTTCGCGGGTCCGAATCCGAGCGGTCCGTCCTTGTCGGGGTTGATGCGCACGGGCAGTTGGTCCAGAGCAATGCCCCGGCCGAGCGCCCATTTTCTGAGCGCATCCGGATCGACGGCATGGGTCTGGTTGTCGGGGCGGAAATGGTCGGCCACCGAGCAAATGGTCGAGGCGCATCCGTGGGCGATGCTGGCCGTCTGGTTTTTGCGGCTGAAGCCCAGCATGGGGTGGAAGGCGAAGGAGCCGCAGACCCAGCGCGGCTTGACCGCCAGCACATCGAGATTGAGCGGCAGATCGTGCGCGAAAACGTCGGGGTCGCCTTCGGCCGCGCGTTGCTGGATGATGCGCCGGATATCGCGCTGGCCCTGCTGGAATTTCAGGATTTTGCCATTGTAACGCAACTGCGCGGCCCGGCCGCGAATCTCGGTCCAACTCAATTCGTCGAGGTCGTCGCGCCGGGTCCAGTCCGCTTTGTCCGGTTCGAGCGTCGCGGTGAGAATCAGGTGCGGAATCTGCGGACGCCGCGCATAAACGGCGTTTCCGTCCTTCCCCCACAAATACTCGACCACGGCCCCCAGCGGCAGGTTGTCCATGATTCCGCCATCCGCGTATTGCGCCATCATGCCGGGATGACGATAAACCTCCCAGGACCACTGGGGACGGAACAAGGCCGGGAAGGCGCTGCCCGCCAGCAGGCTTTCGGTGAAGTGCGGGTCCCACGAGTGCGTGCTGCGGAAGATTTCCAATTGTCCGAGTGTCAGATTCGTGGTCGTGCCGATCAGCGGGAAACCAAAGTGGTTGAAGCGCACGTCGGGTCCGGGTTTTCCATCGAAGATAAATCCTTCGATCAATTGCCGGAGCGGTTCGGGACCCAGGATCTGCAGACCCACGCCATACCGATCCACCACGTCCTGGGCCAGGATCTTGACCAAACGTGCCGCCTCCTGCCAGTTGCCTGCGCGGAGGGTTTTGGTCAGCTCCATCACTTCGAACGGGCTGAGATACAACAAGCGTTCCAAGCCGGAGAAAACCCGCCGGGCGCGCCGACTGAAGACGGCGGCGGAATCGTTTTCGTAGCGCCGGAAAAGCAGGTCCAGGTCCCGCGGTGAGAAATCCGCCGCCGCTGCGTGGATGGAAAAATGCCGGATAAAATCCGCAAAGCGGTCCGTCAGCACGAAGCGGTCAATGGTCAGGAAAGTCGCGGCGAGGCGCCTGATTTGTTTCTGGCGTTCGACCAGCTCCAGTCCCGCCGGACGCTGAAAAACCCGGCCCGTGAGTGCGCCGACGATGCTGCCCACCG
>JBMOHI010000208.1:0-4739 GCA_049317925.1 Terrimicrobiaceae bacterium | reverse complement strand
GGGATGTAGTCCTCATCCTGATGCCAGGCCTGGCCGGGTTTGCCCGCGGCTTTGAAAAACAGCATCGACTGCATGGCCTTCACATTCGGGCCGATCGTGGTGGTGAGAGCCTGGACGATGCGGGGCTGCGACAACGTGCCGTGCATGATGGGTGAGAGCTTGTGGGGAAAATGGATGCAGAGGGTTTTTTGCATGACCTCATCATCGCTGAGGTGCGCGGGAGCAGGTTCGACCCCGTTGATCCGGCCGTCTGTGTTCCGGCAAATCCGGGCGGCTTCGGCGGTGATGGCATCGGTTTCTTCCGCCGTCAACACGCGGTCGAGAACGAGGAAGCCGTTCTCGCGATAGAAGGCTGCGGCGGCTCCATCCAACGGACTGGAGAACCATCCCGCGGGCGGTGTTCCTTCGTCCCAACTGGAAAATGGGGTCACATCTGAAAGTTTTTCCGTCGATTCTTGTGCCGTGATCATGGCGCGGAATATACTTGTGCAATCGAATCTGCCAATGCCTGCAAGTCGCAAAAAAATATCTGTAATTCATCACCGGGTGGAACGCTTCAGCGGCAGCTCGGGTTTCGGTATGGTCACGTACCGGCGCAATGGCCGCCATGGCCCTCGCTGGCAATCCAACTACCAATTGCTGATTCTCCACCGCGGAAGCGTGGAGTTGCGGGTTGATGGAATCGACCATCTGGTCAAAGCCGGCCGGGGCATTCTGCTCGCCCCAGGCCATGTCGAGGAGTTCCGCTTTTCCCGTGAAGTCGAGGCGCGGCACAGTTGGTGCCAGGTTCTCCCGCAGGACCTTCCCGCTGGAATGACGTTTTCCGCCTCCGCCCTCCATCGGGTCGCAAAATGCCCGCCCCGCACATTGACCCTGATGCGGCTTGGTTTGAAATCCGCCTTCCGCGGTGGACGCGATGTCCCCGCCGCCGTCTCGCTGGTGATCGCAACGATGTGGTCGTTCGTTTCCTCCTTGGACGAAACGCGCGTAAAGAAGGGCGGGGAGGGAAACTCGAGCGCGCTGGCACGGTTTCACTCTGTCCTGGAGACTCTCGATGCCGGACCGGTCACCCTGGATTTTCTAGCCAGCCGGACAGGGGTGAGCCGCGGCCATTTGATCAAGATTGTCCGGGAGAGACTTGGCCAGACCCCGATGGAGCTAGTCTGGCGCGAGCGGGTGAAACGTGCGGCCAAACTTTTGAGTGAAACCGGGCTGTCTCTGGCCGAGGTTGCTGATCAGACCGGCTTCGCTAATGCCTATCACTTTTCCCGGCGCTTCCGGCAGCAGTTCGGCCGGGCACCGCGGCAGTGGAGAATGGGAATCTGGAGCGTGCCCGGGGATTAGGGAATCGCAGGACCCCGCCGTTTGCGGGGGCCGGCCGCCAGAAGCGCTGCGCCGGTGAGGGCGAGCAGGGCCAGGGTTCCCGGCTCCGGCACGGCATCCGCCGTCAGGCTCACATTGTCAAAATCAACTTCCAGATCGGCCGTCGGATGAGCGGAATCGACCACGTTCAAGTTGACCAGCCGGATGCCCAGAGCTTCCCCGAGACGGGCGTGGGTTGCGCCGGTGGTGAAGTTCACGGTGCGAAGGGCAAACTCCCCCTCGGGAATGCTGCCGGTGTTGCTCTCGGAGTTCAAAACCTCGGACCCTGCCAGCAGATCAATCCTGTAGCCGGGGAAGCCGTTCAGGTTGTAAAACGTGTTATCCACCGCCGTGCCGGAGGCGATGTTTCCGACCTGCACCTGAAGGCTGTAGCTGGTGTTGGCCTGAAGCGTTGCGCTGAGCGTTTGCTGGAGGCCGTACGCTCCCCCGCCGCCCGAGCCAGCGAAGTTAAAAGCAATCCCCACGCGGGCACCCTCCGGTGCTCCTCCGGGAAAAAATGCAAAAACTCCCGGACTAATCTCCGGCCGGAGGGTTCCGATAAAATAGGTCGGGCCATCACCGTTGCTGGTGACGTTACCCGGATCATACAAGTTCCAGCCATTGAGCGGGCCGAAGGTGAATTCGTTGTAGGCAGATTCACCGGAGATGTCTTCGAAGCCGGGATTGACGATGGCAATCGGGGCGGCTTGGGCCGCGACCGGCAGGAAAATGAGAGGCAAGATCCGCCAGAGGGAGCGTTGCATAACGGTTGAAAAGACTAACTCATCAGGGAGTGCCGATCAAGTTTTTTCGCATCAGGCCCGCGGATGGAATTTCTTATGCACGGCCTTGAGGTGGGTGCGGTCCACGTGGGTGTAAATCTGGGTGGTGGAAATGTCGGCATGACCGAGCATTTCCTGGATGATGCGCAAGTCGGCCCCACCGCCGAGCAGATGGGTGGCGAAGCTGTGGCGCAGAAGATGCGGATAGACATTGCTCTCCAGACCTGCGCGGGCGGCGTATTGCTTGAGCAGTTGCCAGATGCGCTGCGGGGTCAGTTTTTTCCCCCGCACGGAGAGAAAAATCTCCGCGCCGGTGCGGGGTCCGACCAGCGTGGGGCGTTCGGTTTCCAGATACCGCTTGATGGCGGCGCAGGCCTTGCTGCCGACGGGAATGATACGGGTTTTGTTGCCCTTGCCGGTCACGCGGATCATGCCGCCGTCGAGGTCGAGACCCTCCAGCCGCACATTGCAAAGTTCGGAAACGCGGAGTCCGCTGGCGTAGAGGAGTTCGAGCATGGCGCGGTCACGCAGTCCGAGCGGATCGGTCTCGCGCACGCTTTCCAGCAGACGCTCGACCTCCGGGGCGTTGAGGGTTTCGGGCAGGTAGCCATCAATGCGGGGGATGGGGAGATTCTCCGCGGGATTTTTGGTGAGGATTTTCCGGGCGAGGAGAAACCGGAAGAAAATGCGGACGGCCACGGCTTCGAGTTTGATGGAAGCGGAGGCCAGCCCCGCCCGCTTGCGCCAGGCGAGATAGTCGGTGATGTGGCCGGGTTCGACGCGGGAAAATTCCGTCACCTGCGCCTGAGCGGCGAGCCATCCCGCAAAGGTTTCCAGCGAGCGGCGGGTGGAGAGTTGGTAATTGGTGGACAGCCCACGCTCGACTGCGAGCCAAATGATGAACTGCTCGATCGGTTCGTTCAAACGGGGAAGCTAGAGTTTGAAGAGAATCTCTGATGGGGTCCGCCGTGTAGAAGGGGATTCCCTCAGACGCCATTCCAATGCGATTTCTTCGAACGCCCGCACGGCCTCTTCGTAGGTCCATTGTGCATCGCAGGAAGATGATTTCTGGGCCACCTCGAAATCGGGCAGATTAAGGTTGGCGGTGGAGGATTCGTGGTGGGTCATGACGATTCCGTGGACGACAGAGTCTGCCATAGGTTTTTTAATCTCGCCAGCGATTCCTCGCCACCATGTTCGCGAATCAAGTCCGCAAACCCGACTTCGTTTGGATCCAGATGATGAAGGCGCATGAGTTGCTCAATATCGGTCCAATCTTTTCCTGGCAGTTCCCGGGTGGAGCTGTTGGCCGCATGGAGCTTCAAGGCGACGAGATGCCTCGGGGCAGGGATGAGGACCTCGAGGCGCTGGCCGGTCTTGCGTTCGGCCCCGGCCCACAATTTGCTCCATGTGCTGTCCGTGACGAACATGATGTCCACCTGCGGCCACCCCGGGGTGGCGGAGGCGAATTGGCTGAAGGCAGGAGTCTCATTGTAAGGCTGATATTGGAATTTCTCCAGGATCTCACGCCAGCAGGCGCGATCTTTCTCAGGAGCCAAAAGATCAATGTCCAGAGTCATGCGTACATAACCGTGATGAATGACGGCGTGCCCACCGATGACAAGGAAGTCCGCCGTGCGACGTGCAGCCTCCCGGGCCAGCCGCTCCATGAATTCCAAGATCATCAGGCTTTAGAAGACTGCTAAAGGGAGTCCGGTAAGACGGCGGTAGGCTTCGAGATATTTTTCCGATGTTTTCTGCACGACGTCCGCAGGCAAGGCCGGAGCGGGTGGTTGTTTGTCCCAGTCGAGCGTTTCCAGATAGTCGCGCACGAATTGTTTGTCGAAACTCGGCGGACTGCCCCCGGCGACGAATTCGCTCTCGGGCCAGAATCGCGAGGAGTCCGGGGTCAGTACTTCGTCGATCAGAATGATTTCCTCGTCGAGGACGCCGAACTCGAATTTCGTGTCGGCCACCAGGATGCCGCGCTGCGCGGCGTAGGCGCGGCCGTGTTCATAGAGTTCGATGGTCCAGTCGCGCACCTGGATGGCCACGTCGTCGCCCAGGATGGCGCGGCACTGCCGCCAGGTGATGTTTTCGTCGTGGCCGGTATCGGCCTTGGTGGCCGGGGTGAAAAGCGGTTCCGGCAGACGGTCGCCCTGGCGGAGTCCGGGCGGGACGGCATGGCCGCCCACGGTCCCGTGTTCCTGATATTCCTTCCAGCCGGAGCCGGCGAGGTGGCCGCGGGCCACGCATTCCACCGGCAGGGGCGCGGCTTTTTTAACGATCATGGACCGTCCGGCCAGTTGTTCCTCAAAGGGTTTCAGGTTCTCCGGGAACATACGGAAGTTCGCGGTGATAACGTGGTTGGGCACGAAGTCGAGCTTGTCGAACCAGAAGGAGGAGATCTGCGTGAGGATCTCGCCCTTGTGCGGGATGGCGTTGGGCAGAATGCAATCAAAGGCCGAGATGCGGTCGGTGGCGACGAAGAGCAGGGTTTCACCCAGATCAAACACTTCGCGCACCTTGCCGCTGCGCAATTTCGGGATGCCGGGAAGATCGCAGGAGAGGAGATCCATGGCCGCGAGTCTATGC
>JBMOHI010000207.1:0-4751 GCA_049317925.1 Terrimicrobiaceae bacterium | reverse complement strand
GTGTTCATGTACACGTTCACGGAACGGGAAAAAATTTACAATCTGGTCGAGCAGTTGAGCGGCGCGCGATTCACCACCAGCTACACGCGGGTGGGCGGACAGACTCACGATTTGCCGGTTGGATTCGTGGCGCAGCTGAAGGAATTTATCCGCACGGTCAAGCCGGTCATCGAGGAAGTGGACAGCCTGCTTACCCGCAACCGGATTTTCGTCGATCGCTGCCGCGATGTGGGCGTAATTTCCAAGGAGCTAGCCATTGCCTATGCGTTGTCCGGACCCAACCTGCGCGGTTCGGGCATCGAACACGACTTGCGCCGCAAGCATCCTTATCTCGACTACGAGAAGTACGACTTCGAGATTCCCATCGGATCGGTGGGCGACAGTTACGATCGCTATCTCGTCCGCATGGAAGAGATGCGCCAGAGCGTGCGCATCCTCGAGCAAGTCATCGACAAACTGCCGGACGGTCCGATCAATTACGTGGACCCGAAGCAGACGCTTCCGCCCAAGGAGGAAGTCCTGACGAAGATGGAGGAACTCATCCACCACTTCATTCTGGTGACGGAAGGCGTGGATGCGCCGGAAGGTGAAGTGTATTTCGGGGCGGAGAATCCCAAGGGCGAACTCGGATTTTACATTCACAGCAAGGGCGGCGGCGTGCCCTATCGTTTGAAAATCCGCGCCCCGAGCTTTGTGAACTTGAGCATTTTGCCCAAGATCCTGCCTGGCCACATGGTCAGCGATGTCGTCACTATTCTCGGCTCCATCGACTTCGTCATGGGCGAGTGTGACCGGTAGGGCGATTCGCAGGTGCGCTCACGGGTAGCCGCGCCCGTGAGGGCGTGGCGGGTCGGCCACCGTCTCACGGCGGCGGCTACGACGTTCGCCAGTTTTACGCCAGATCGAAGCGGTCGAGGTTGGTAACCTTGGTCCAGGCTGCGACGAAATCCTTGACGAATTTTTCCTGCGAATCCGCGCTGGCATACACCTCGGCCAAAGCCCGGAGTTCGGACTGCGACCCGAAGACCAGATCGACGCGGCTGCCCAGCCATTTGAGTTCGCCGGTTTTGCGGTCGCTTCCTTCGAAAACATCCTTTGTTTCCGAGACCGGCTTCCACTCCGTGCCCATGTCGAGGAGATTGACGAAGTAGTCGTTGGTCAGGGTGCCGGGTCGTTTGGTGAAAACGCCATGTCGTGATCCGCCGGCATTGATGTTGATGGCCCGCAAGCCTCCGATGAGGACGGTGAGTTCGGGTGCGGTCAGGGTCAGCAATTGCGCCTTGTCGACCAGCAGAAACTCGGCCGGAATGCTGTATTTCCCTTTGAGGTAGTTGCGGAAACCGTCCGCGATGGGTTCGAGCACGGCGAAGGATTCGACATCCGTCTGTTCCGCCGTGGCGTCGGTGCGGCCGGGGGTGAACGGCACGGTGATCGCGTGACCCGCCTTTTTGGCGGCTTCCTCGACCCCGGCATTGCCGGCCAGCACGATCAAGTCGGCCAAGGACACCTTCTTGCCGCCGGTCGCGGATTTATTGAATTCCGCCTGGATGCCTTCCAGTGTCTTCAGCACTTTCGCAAGTTGGGCCGGGTTGTTGACTTCCCAATCCTTCTGCGGGGCAAGGCGGATGCGGGCCCCATTTGCACCGCCGCGTTTGTCGGAACCGCGGAACGTGGAAGCCGAGGCCCAGGTGGTCGCAACGAGTTCGGAGACGGTGAGGCCGGAGGCCAGAACCTTGGCCTTGAGCGCTGATGCATCGTTCCCGTCAATCAGCGGATGATCAACGGCAGGCACGGGGTCCTGCCAGATCAACTCTTCGGCGGGAACCTCCGGTCCGATATAGCGCGAGCGCGGACCCATATCGCGGTGGGTCAATTTGAACCACGCGCGGGCGAAGGCGTCGGCGAACTCCTGCGGATTCTCGTAAAAGCGGCGCGAAATTTTTTCATAGGCCGGGTCGACCCGCAGCGCGAGGTCGGTGGTCAGCATGGTCGGACGGTGTTTCTTCGCCGGGTCAAACGCGTCCGGAATCACATCATCCGCCCCCTTGGCCACCCATTGGTGGGCGCCGGCGGGACTCTTGGTCAGTTCCCATTCATATTTGAACAGGTTCTCGAAGTAATAGTTGCTCCACTGCGCAGGGGTTTGCGTCCAGGTGACTTCGAGCCCGCTGGTGATGGCGTCGGGGCCTTTGCCCGAGCGGAAACTACTTTTCCAGCCGAAGCCCTGTTCTTCCAGTCCTGCTGCTTCGGGGTCCGGTCCGACATTTGAAGCCGGGCCTGCTCCGTGGGTCTTGCCGAAGGTGTGTCCGCCGGCGATCAGCGCCACGGTTTCCTCGTCGTTCATGGCCATGCGGGCAAAGGTGTCGCGGATGTCGTAGGCCGACTTGAGGGGATCGGGGTTGCCGTCGGGGCCTTCGGGGTTCACATAAATGAGCCCCATTTGCACGGCCGCCAGCGGATTTTCCAGGTTGCGCGAATGGACGTTGCCATCTGCCGTGTCGTCGGACACCACCACTCCCTCGCCTTTGACGCCCCCGGAACCGTGGGCATACCGGATGTCGCCGGCCAACCAGGTGGTCTCGCGGCCCCAATAGACGTCCTGGTCGGATTCCCACGTGTCGGCGCGTCCGCCGGCAAAACCGAAGGTCTTGAAGCCCATCGACTCCAAAGCGACGTTACCGGTCAGGATGAAGAGGTCGGCCCAGGAAATCTTGCGGCCATACTTCTGCTTGATCGGCCAGAGCAGGCGGCGGGCCTTGTCGAGACTGACATTGTCCGGCCAACTGTTGAGCGGGGCGAAACGCTGCTGGCCACGGCCGCCGCCGCCGCGTCCGTCACCGATCCGGTAGGTGCCGGCGCTGTGCCAGGCCATGCGAATGAAAAGCGGCCCGTAGTGCCCGAAGTCGGCCGGCCACCAGTCCTGCGAATCAGTCATCAGCGCGGTGAGGTCGTTCTTCACCGCGGCGAGGTCGAGGCTTTCAAACTCCTTGGCGTAGTCAAAGCCGCCCTGCATGGGGTCGGAGAGCGAAGAGTGCTGGCGGAGGATGTCCAGGCGCAGCTGCCCCGGCCACCAGTCGCGGTTGGTCGTTCCGCCGCTCGGGGAATGATTGAAAGGACATTTGGCTTCGGTTGGGGTGTGTTCCACGGGGCATTTGGCTTCGGTTGACATAATTTTCTGGATAGTCGGTTCACCAGCATTCAAGCAAGTCGTCCGGTATTGTTGAAATAGTTATTTCCTGTAAATACCATAGGGAAAACCTATGGAAATTCACCAGCTCCGATACGTCCTGGCGGTGGCGCAGACAGGCAACTTCAGTCGTGCTGCCGAAAGGTGCCATGTCTCTCAACCCTCGCTCAGCCAGCAAATCCTCAAATTGGAGGAGGAATTGGGTGAGCGGTTGTTCGACCGCCAGCGGCAGCAGTCCCGCCTGACGCGGGCGGGGGAGCGGTTCGTCCAGCGGGCCGCACGGGTGCTGGATGAACTGAAGGAAGCCAGCCGCGAGGCCCGCGACGCGCATGAACTCGTGCGCGGCGAGGTGATCGTGGGGGCCTTGCCCACCATCGCGCCCTATTTTCTTCCGCCGGTCATTGCCTCCTTCCGCCGCAGATTTCCCGGCGTGAGCGTGACCATTCAGGAGGAAACCACGGCGGTGCTGCGGAAGTTGGCGGCGGACTACGAGATTGATTTGGCCCTGGCCAGTCTTCCGGTCGGTGATGACCAGATGGAGACCGTTGAGTTGTTCACCGAGGAACTGCTCATGGCGGTTCCGCCCGGCCATGTCCTGGCCCGCAAACGCAAGGTGACCTTGGCCGACATGGAACAGGAGCCGTTTGTCCTTATGAAAGAAGGCCACTGCCTGGGCGACCAGGTTCTGAGCTTTTGTTCCAGCCGGAATTTTCGCCCGCAGGTCAGTTCCCGGACTTCGCAAATCGAGACCATCCAGTCTCTCGTCCGGGCCGGACTGGGACTCTCGCTCATTCCCCTGATGGCCCGAAAGCCCGCAGGTTCGGGAGCGCCAGTCTATCGGTCGCTGGCCGCGCCGCGTCCGACGCGGACCATTGTCGCCTTCTGGGCCCAGCGGCGGCCGTTGGATCGTGCCGCCGCGGCATTCCTGGCCGAACTTTCCCGCCGGAAGAACCCCCGGCCTCCTGCGCCGGGGAATGTCGCTTGACTTTGGGAATCCCTGTGACTGAACTCCGGCGCTTATGGGCAAAAAATTGACCGCAGAGTTTATCGGAACCTTTTGGCTTGTCTTTGGAGGATGCGGCAGCGCGGTTCTGGCAGCGGGATTTCCCGAACTGGGAATCAAGTTCGTGGGTGTTGCCCTAGCCTTTGGCTTGACGGTTTTGACCATGGCCTATGCCATCGGCCATATCTCCGGCTGCCATCTTAATCCCGCGGTTTCCATTGGTCTCTGGGTGGGTGGACGTTTCTCGGCCAAGGAATTGGTGCCCTATATCATCGCGCAGGTCTTGGGCGGTATTGCCGCCGGTGGAGTTTTGTTCGTCATCGCCAGTGGCAAAGCGGGCTTCGATGTCACGGCCGGTTTTGCTTCCAATGGTTTTGGCGAACATTCCCCGGGCGGGTATTCCCTGTTGGCGGCCTTGGTCACGGAAGTGGTCCTGACCCTCTTTTTCCTCGTCATCATTCTGGGTTCCACCGACAAGAAAGTGCCGGTCGGTTTTGCGCCGATTGCCATCGGGCTTGGACTGACCCTGATCCACCTCATCAGCATCCCCGTGACCAACAC
>JBMOHI010000206.1:0-4769 GCA_049317925.1 Terrimicrobiaceae bacterium | reverse complement strand
CGTGGGGCGGCACGCCTTCCGAATCCTGGACCAGCACGGAAGCCCTGGACACCGTGCCTGATCTCAAGGCCGCCCGCGAACGCATCCAAGGCAGTGTGAAGGTCTACCCGGCTCAAAAACAGGCATTCGTCGACACCTTTGGCGCCTGGCTCAAGGACAACGCCCGCGAGGACCGGCCCACCGCCGATGCCGCCGCCTTCGCCGCGCCTGGTATTTCGACCGAGGGATGGATTCCTGTCACGCTTCCCGGCCGCCTCGCCGCCGCAGGATTGCCTGATGCCGGCGCCGTGTGGCTGCGCCGGGAGATCGATGTTCCGACACCGGTTCCCAATCAAAAACTCCGCCTCAATCTCGGGGCCATCGACGCCTTCGACAGCGTCTATTGGAACGGCCGCCTTCTCACCCAACTGACCTATCAGGATTATCCCGGCACTGGCTTCGTCCGCCAGAATGCCACTTATGATGTCCCGCCTGAACTCGTTAAGCAGGGCAAGAACACCCTCGCTATCCGCGTCTACCAACCCGTCACCGCCGCGAATTTCCCCACCGTGCCCAAGGCCGATGCCCTTGCGCTCGACACCGGCTGGCTGGCCAAGGCCGAGTTCGCCTTGCCCACTCTCGATGCGGATAAAATCGCCGCCGCTCCGAAGGCGCCACCCAATCCCGTAGCCCCCCACAACACCGCCAGCTTTCTTTTCAATGCCATGATTAATCCGCTGGTCCCCTACGCCATCAGCGGTGTCATCTGGTATCAGGGCGAGAGCAACGCCGGCCGCGCCTGGCAATATCGCACCGCCTTTCCCCTTCTCATCACGGACTGGCGCTCCCGGTGGAAACAGGGCGACTTGCCTTTCTATTTCTGCCAGCTCGCCAACTACCTCCCTAAAAAAGATATCCCCGGCGATAGCGGCTGGGCCGAACTCCGCGAGGCTCAATCCCAAACGCTCTCTCTGCCGAAAACCGGTCAGGCCGTCCTGATCGACATTGGTGAAGAGAAGGACATCCATCCCCGTAACAAGAAGGATGTCGGCGAACGCCTGGCCCTCATCGCTCTCGCTAGCGACTACGGGAAGGAGATTCCGTTCTCCGGACCTGTGTTCAGATTCGCGGAGATCGCGGGAGATAAAATCCGCCTCACGTTCGACGGCACCGCCAGCGGCCTCGTGGCCAAAACTCTGCCCGCGACCCATGACGTGAAAACGATTGCGCACGAAACCGCACCGCTCGTGCGCAACAGCCCCGGCAGCGAACTGGAGGGCTTCGCCATTTGCGGCCAAGATCGGAATTGGGTCTGGGCCGAGGCCAAAATCGAGGGTCAGTCCGTCGTCGTCTGGTCCGATCAAGTTCCTGCGCCCGTCGCAGTCCGCTATGCCTGGGCGGATAACCCGACCGCGAATCTTTACAACGCCGCCGGCCTTCCGGCCTCACCGTTCCGCACGGATGATTTTCCCGCAATGACCCGCGACGCGAAGTACTAGAAGAGGTCCCGGTTTATTCCGGCCGCTTCATTTCGAAGCGTTCATTCGTCCGGCAATACCAGTCCGGGCTGGCCATCCTTCCCACCGGATGAAAAAGCGCGTTGTTGATCCGCAGGGTCGCGGGATCGATCAAGCCGTCCCGCACATGAACCCGCCTGACCAGGCCGATGACGAGCCGGTTGTCGCCGATCTGGATCGTGCCCCATTCCGTGCATTCCAGGCTGGCGGGCGATTCCGCGATTCGCGGCGGACGGACAACGGAGGAGGGCAGCGTTGTCAGGCCGGCCTCTTTGAGTTCATCGTGACCATAGGGTAGCGAGGCGGCGGTGCGGTTCATGGGTTCGGCCAGATCCTGATCGACCAGATTGACAACAAACTCATGCGTCGCCCGCACATTGCGCGCGGTGTCCTTCGGAATGCCTGCCTCGCGGTCGCCCGGACAAAAACCCACGATGGGCGGGTTCGCGCCGAGGACATTAAAGAAACTGAACGGCGCGGCATTGACCGAACCGTCCTCGTTCAAAGTCGTGACCCAGGCAATCGGCCGCGGCACGACCAGCGACGCCATGATAGGGTAGGCGCGGTCGGCATGTTCCCCCTCGAGATTCAACTCCATGACTCCATCGGTATGTCGGGCCGGGCAATTGACAAGATAAACCCGCTTGGCGGAACCACCGGGCCGGCCACTTCGGGCTTCCTTTGTCCATCCCGCCGCAGTAATTGAGGCAAATGAAATATCCCGTCCTCGCTCTCCTTGCCTCCCTTTGCTTGAGCCTCTCGGCCCGTGCGGCCACTCCAGAGCAGGAAAAGGCCTTCCTCGATTCGTACAAAACTGCGGTGGAAACCGGAGATAAGAAGACCCTGACTTCCTTCCTCTACACCGTGGGGGCGCCGGCCGACATTGTTGAGTTCTTCAAAATGATGGTGACCATGCCCCTTCCGCCCGACAGCAAGATCACGAGCGTGGAATTGGTCAAGCCGACCCCCGAGGAAGCAGCAAAACTCAATGAGCCCCAGACCATGCCCGACGGAAAGAAATTCAAACTGCCGCTCGAACCCTACAAGCAACTGGTCGTCACCGTGGAGTCAAAAGGGCCTAGCGGCAGCGGAAAAGGCACCAGCAAAATGCCGGTGGCCGAGAAAGACGGCAAGATTGTCATTCCCGTTCCTGTCCCGGCGAAATAGCCGGAAGCGGGTCTTGATGGCTCGTTGTACTCTGGTGGTTGACATCCTGCCGCTTCGCAGGAAAATCACCGTATGAATAGCAAGTGTGCGAGCGTGCATCACCAGGGGAAATTTTCCCCGCAGGATGTGGCCCGGGCTGCCTTTGGTCTCAAGGAGGCGACGGGCGGTTCCGCTCTCTTGGCGTTCGCGTTTGTCACTCCGGACTATTTGCCGCATATCGAGGAATTCAGCGAGATCGTCCGGGTGGATGGTCACGTCACCGATCTCGTTGGAGCGACCGGGTCGGGCCTGACGCGGGATGGCGAGGAGGACGAGGACGAGTCCGGCTTCAGCCTGCTTGCCCTCGGTGCGCCGCGAGCCACTTTCCAAGTTGCTCCGCTTAGCCAGACCATGGTCGAGCAGGCCAGCGGTTCCGATTTCTGGCGCAAGCGCGTGGCCGTGGCGAATCCTTCGGCCTGGATCACCTTGGTGAATCCTTTTGTTTTCGACACGGAAAACTGGTTGGCGGGGTGGAATGCCTCCTGGCCCGGCGTGGCCAGTGTCGGTGGATTGGCCGGCGGGTCGGAGAACACCGAGGATGCCGGGGTCTTCTTTAACGGTCGCATTGTGGATGGTTTGGCGGTGTCCATGACCGGACTTCGCGTCCTTCCGGTCGTAAGCCAGGGCTGCCGTCCCATTGGCGAACCACTCACCGTGACCCGCGCGGACAGCAACGTGGTCTATTCGCTGGGAGCGCGTCCGGCTTACGAGGCGCTGGAATCCGCCTTCGAAGGACTCTCGGATGGCGAAAAAGCCACGGCCAAGGGCAACCTTTTCGCCGGTCTGGCCGGCACGGAGTATGTCGAGGATTTCAAGCCCGGGGATTTTCTCATCCGCAACATTCTCGGGGCCGATCCGAGTTCGGGCGCGGTCGTTATCGGCGGATTTCCCCGCGTCGGGCAGACTTTGCAATACCAGCTTCGCGACCGGACCTCAGCCGACTCCGAGTGGCGGGCCATCCTGCGCCACGCCGCGACGGAATCCGGCCGCGCTCCGCTGGCCTCGTTGTTGTTCGCCTGCTCCGGTCGCGGTTCCCATCTCTTTGGCAGCAAGGGTCATGATGCAGGCCTGCTTGAAGACATCCTCGGTGCCCATGCCAGCGCCGGATTCTTTTGCAATGGCGAGATCGGTCCACTGGGAGATCGCAATTTCATTCACACCTATAGCGCAGCCTGCGCCTTGTTCTTCGAGGAGGAACCGGGCTTGTGAAAGGCGTTCCCCGCTGGCTGTTCCTTGGCGTCATCGTCCTCGGGCTGATCTCCCTGGCTGCCTGGTTCAGCCGGGAGAAATGGAAGCCGCAGGAGAATGACCAGAAACCCGATATGGTGGCCAAAGCCGAGCGCCGGGACATCGAATCAAATCTCCTCCTCACCGGCGAAGTCACGGCGGCATTTCAAGTTCCGATCAAAGCCGAAGTCGGCGGCAAGGTGAAAAAAATCCACGCCACCATCGGGCAGAAAGTCCCGAAGGGCGGCCTTCTCGCCGAGATTGACGATACCGACCTGCTTACGGAAAAAGCCTCCGCGCTGACCGACATTGCCGGAGCCCAACTCGCGGTGGACAAAAACCGCGGCAACACCGAACGGGCCCGCGCCCTCTACAAGGAGAAGCTCATCAGCAAGGAAGTCTTCGCCAATTTGGAGGCCGATTTGGCCATCTCGGAAAACACGCTCGCCAAATCACGTAGCCGCCTGCAAACGGTTGAGGACAAGTTAACCAAGACCAAAATCATCGCGCCCGCCGATGGCACCGTGCTGGATACCCTTGTCATCGAAGGTCAGGTCGTCGTGGCCGCCGCCAGCGTCAACTCCGGCACCGAGATCATGACTTTTGCCGATCTCTCGCAGTTGCTCATCAATTCCCATGTCAACCAGGTCGACGCCCCGCGGCTGACCCAGGGACAGGCGGTCGAGGTCAATATGTCGGATAGCTCAGGAGACCCTATCCGCGCCCACATCGAATTCATCGCCCCGCTCGCACTGGTGAAGAACAACATCAAGGGCTTTGAGGTTCATGCCCTCATTGAAGATAACGACGGACGCCTCAAGCCCGGCATGTCCGTCAGTA
>JBMOHI010000205.1:0-4774 GCA_049317925.1 Terrimicrobiaceae bacterium | reverse complement strand
GATCCATTGGTGGAACTCACCTCGCAGGCCAGCGCGCCCGGATGCTGCAGGAAAACCTCCTCCAGCAACCATACACAGCCGGCGCAGGAAATTCCCTGCACGTTGACGATGGCGTCCGCCTCGTCGCGACCGGCGGCCTCGGACGCGGTCTGCAGGTCCTTGAGCCACGCGTTGTCGCGCTCATGGAAGACAAAACTGCCGGCCGGCGCGGTGCCTTCTCCATAGCGGTAGAACTCCTCCAGGCCGCGTTTTTGCAGGAGGTGAAAGACGAAGCGGCAGCCTGAGCAACAGAATTCCTCTTCGACCGCACCGGGCCGGAACCGGGTGCGGCAATGCCGGCATTCCATCATCGGGATCGAACAGGCGGTTTTCATCACGGGCCCATGAAGCAGGTGGTGGCGGCGTGGTAGTTTCCGCGGAGCAAAAGGACCACGATGCTCGCGAGCGCGAGACCGCGCCGGGCGTAGTCCATGGCCGTCGGCGACCACTGACGGCGCAGCCGGGAGAATTGCGATTGCAGCACGAAGAGAAGCGGAACAGTCCCCAATCCGAACGCCGCCATGGTCAGGCCGCCGGCCGCCATCGATCCGGAAATGCCGGCCGCAGCCACGGCAAAATACAAGGGCGCACAAGGCAGGAGAGGGGTGAAAAAGCCAAGTGCTCCGGCCTGACCCTGAGTGCTCCACGATCCCGTGATGCCTTTCATCCAGATCAACGCTCCCGTCGAGGCTGGAAGGCGGAAGCGTTTGTCGAGCCCGGTTAGGACCACGAGGAAAAAGAGAGCAAAGACCCAGGTCACCATCCGCGTCGCGCCACCGGTCAAGGCATCCGAAAAGCGTCGTCCGACCAGGCCGGCCGCCAGACCCACCAGCGTATAGGCCGCCAAGCGCGAGCCGTGATACGTCAGGGCCGCGGAAAGACTGCCCTCGCCGCTGCGGCGGGTGCAGGCCGAGCAGGCCAGTGGTCCGCACATCGCGGTACAATGCAGACTCGTGACCATGCCCGCCACCAGCGCGGCCAGCGGTCCGGTGAGGTCGGCAGGGTTGTTCATCGCCTGCTCTCCTGCAGAAGTTTTTCCTCTTCGGACGGGGTCAAACGCCGCGAGGGAACCTGTTGGCTGATCACATAAGTCACGGCCCAACCCGCGATGAGCAAAATGAAAACCAGCCAGACCAGCAGCCACGGACGCCGGGAGAGGAATTTCGTGGTCATGGTTGTTCCCGGAACGGCCCCAGAAAGGGCACCGTGCGTTCCGCCTCCAGCACGCCACTCTCATCCAGAATCTGCACCCGCACGTCGAACGGACCGTGAAAATCGCCGTCCGGCAGGGTGAGGATGAGCGGCTCGCGCACTTCTTCTCCGGGTGGAAGGACAATGGTTTTTTCCGCGGCTCCCACCGCTGCCAGCCCCGCCTCGGACGAGTGGACCGCGACGGTGAAACTGTGGGTCTCTGCGCGTTTGTTGGCCAGACGCAGGAGGAAGTTGTTCCGGATGCTGGTTTCATCGCGGAAGTACGGCGAGCCCTGCATGCGCAGCACGGAAAGGATGACCGGGCTGACTTGCCGGGAAGCGAAAAGAAAGGCCGAGGCCCCGGCGAGGCAGAGGATCAGATAGAGAAAAATGCGGGGACGCCAGAAGTGCGACACGCGACCGGCCAGCGTGTTGAGCGAGGCATGGCGGATCAGTCCCTTGGCGCGGCCCAGTTTCTCCATGATCTCGTCACACGCATCAATACAGGCCGTGCAGGAGATGCATTCCAACTGCAGCCCCTGGCGGATATCGATGCCCGTCGGACAGACTTGAACGCAGCGCCGGCAGTCCACGCAGTCGCCCGTGGTGGTCCCGGCCCGGCCGCGGGGTTCGCCCCGGACGGCATCGTAGCCGATGACGATTGAGTTGTCGTCAATCAGAGCCGATTGAAGGCGGCCATACGGGCAGAGCACGATGCAGAATTGCTCGCGAAACCACGCAAAATTGAAATACAGCACCCCGGAGAGGGCGAAGACGAAAACGAACGTGCTCCAGTTTTTTTCCGGAGCCTGGTGGACCATCGTGTACAAGCCGGGCAGCGAGACGAAGTACGAGAGAAAGACATGGGCGATGAGGGCGGCGAGGAGGAAGTAGATCGCATGCTTGATCGTGCGACGCAGGATTTTGGACGCGGACCAGGGGGCGCTATCCAGCCGCCGTCGGGCCGGCGCGTCTCCGTCAATCAACCGCTCGACGCGGCGGAACACATGATCGAGAAACACCGTCTGCGGGCAGGCCCAGCCGCACCAGATGCGGCCGATCACCGCCGTGACCAGAAACAAGCCGAAGCCGAGTCCGGTGATCAGAAAGAAGAGCAACCACAGATCCTGAAACATCAGGGTCAGGCCGAAAAGGTGCAGCTTGCGATGGGCGACATCAAGGAACACCGCGGGCTGGCCGTTGATGGGGATGAAGGGTAGCATCACATAGACAGCGATCAGCAAAATGGCCGCGACCCGCCGCAGGCGGGTGAAGGTGCCTCGCACATCGGCCGGGTGGACAAAGTAGCGCGACCCATCGTCATTGATGGTTGTGACCGCTTCAATGGTCGGCGCTTTCGGCTTTGTCGGCATCCGTTACTCCCCTGGCGGCTTCTCGATCGTCTTGTTCTGACTGATGATGAAGGCGACCACATCGGCGATGCGGGCGGGTCCGAGCACGGGGCCCCAGGTCGGCATGCCTTTGTCCAGCACGCCCTTTTGCACCGTGGCGTAAATGTCCGTTGGTTTCGCGCCGTGAATCCATGTGGCGTCCACCAGATTGGCTCCGATGCCTCCGTGCAAATCCGCCCCGTGACAGGCCACGCAATTGGCCGCGTAGAGTTTCTGGCCGGCCTCCGTCACGGACGGATCGGTACTGAGTTTCCAGAGCTGAATGTCGGTGGGGGCGTTGCCGCTGTTGAGGGCGGCTTTTTGCAATTCCTCGATCTGTCGCTGGACGCGTTCGTAGCCCGGCGTCATGTGCCCAGTCCATTGATAGTAGGCCCAGTACGCGGCCGCAAAAACCATCGCGCCGTAGAGCGTGAACAACCACCAGTTGGGCAGCCGTTTGTCGTATTCCTGAATGCCGTCGTAGCTGTGGTCGCGCAGTTTGCCGTCGCGTGCGGGGTCATGTTTCGTGCTCATGGCCTCTTGTCCTCCTTCCAGGGCAGATTCTCCAAATCCTCGATCGTTCGGGCCGGACACCGCAGGGTTCCGATGACGATGGCGGCAAAAATCGTGAAGGTGACAACGAAGGCCAGAACCGCCACCGGCCCGCTCCAGTCAGAAAGTTGAAGTTGGTGGAACATTGGGTTTCTAGCGGACAGTGGCTTGCGCGGTGCCGGCAGCGGGGTCCGCCGCGGGTTTCAGCCGGCCGAGTTGCTGCAGGTAGGCGATGAGAGCGATGATCTCCTTGTCCGGCCCAATCTGGACTCCGCTCTTGGCCAGATCGGCGGTGAAGGTGGCGGCCTGGGCGAGGCTTTCGTCGCGGATTTGTTCCGGGGAACGTTCGGCGAACGGCACCCCGAGGCGGCGCAGCACGGCGATTTTGGCCGGTAGGGCGGCGAGGTCGGTTTTTTGCCTGTAGAGCCAGGGATAGGCGGGCATGTTGCTGCCGACCGAAGTCGAGCGCGGATTTTCCATGTGCTGGAAGTGCCAGGCATTCGGATAGCGTCCGCCTTCGCGCTCCAGATCAGGCCCCGTGCGCTTGGATCCCCACTGGAACGGATAGTCATAGACCGACTCGCCGAGTCGGCCGCTGGGACCGTAGCGGAGAACCTCGCCCACCAGCGGACGGATCATCTGGCTGTGGCAATTGTAGCACCCTTCCCGGATGTAGATGTCCCGCCCGGCGAGTTCGAGCGGGGTGTAAACCGTTTGCAGGACCTTCTCGTAACCGATCGCTTGCTTGGAAAAAACGAGAGGCAGAATCTGGATCATGCCGCCGAGAACCACGGCAATCAGCGTGAGAATGGTGAAGGGCAGCCAGCTTTCCAAAAGGCGGTCATACCACGTATTCCATTTTGCTCCGGAAAGGCTGAGGTGAATCATGGCCGCCAGCACGGTCTCGACCAGAAGCACAAGCGAGATTGTGCTGATGACCCCGCTGGTGAATCCCCACAAGCAGCCGAAGAGCACCAGCAGCGCGGAATATGCGACGGGTGCGTTGAAGAACGTTTCGAGCAGGCCCAGACCTTCCCGGGAGGGTTTCTCCGGCACCACCACATCCACGGTGGTGACAACGGGCCGACCCGACCGCACCGTTTTCCAGAGGTTGAAGATCATCAGAATGAAGCCCAGCAGGAAAAGCCCGCCGCCCAGAATGCGCATGTGCAGCATGGCGCGCACGGAGAGGGCCACTTCGAGAAAGTTGGGATAGGCCAGAACTCCGTCGGGCGTGACGGCATTCAGCATGAGCCCCTGGGTGATGCCGGACACCCACATCGACGCGACGTAGAGCAGGATACCCACCATCCCGAGCCAGAAATGAATGTCGGCCAGCCGGACGGAATACAGCTTGGTGCCCCACAGCCGCGGGGCCAGCCAGTAGAACATGCCTGCGGCCATGAAACTATTCCAGCCGAGCGTTCCACTATGCACGTGTCCGATGGTCCAGTCAGTGTAGTGCGAGAGCGCGTTGATGGATCGGATGGCCAAGAGCGGCCCCTCGAAGGTGGACATGCCGTAAAAGGTCACGCCCGCAGCGAAGAACTTCAGCACCGGGTCGGTCCGCAATTTGTCCCAGGCGCCCCGCAGCGTCAGCA
>JBMOHI010000204.1:0-4793 GCA_049317925.1 Terrimicrobiaceae bacterium | reverse complement strand
TAGCCAGAGCGAGGCATTTGCCGAGGAGATTGCGACATATTACGGCAGGGCAGATCCTGGACCGGCTTGATTCGCTTGGCATCTACGAAAACACGCTCATCGTTTTCACGTCTGACCACGGACATTTTCTGGGCAAGCGCGGACTCGGAACCAAAGGGGCTTTACACTACGAGGATGTCATCAGAGTCGCGCTGATCTGCAAAACCCCCGAGACAGAAATCCGGGCACGCGCACCGAGAGTTTCATTAGTCTCGTTGATTTGCCGAAAACATTTCTTTCCATGGCCGGACAGCCGTTGCCCGGATCCATGGCCGGCATAGACTTCTCTCCGGTCTTTCGAGGTGAGACGGAAAGCCTGCGAGACCATGTCCTCATAGAAAACCGCCACGAGCCGGACACGGTTTTCCTCAACACGTTCGTTGACGGCCGATTCAAAATCACCGTTTACGCCGGGGCCGTCCACGGTGAGCTTTGGGACCTCCAGCAGGAACCTGATGAAGTCGAGAACCTCTGGGATGACCTGGAGAAGTCGGCGCTCAAAGCCGATCTCCTCCTCAAGCTCGCGCAGGCTCAAATGACGAAGGATCCGGCTCCGATGCCAGGTTTCTCCTTTGCTTGAGTATGCTCTACTTCGATGAATGCACTTCCTCCCCCATTGCAATGGCTCTATCCGCAAGCTGTCTCACTTTCACCTGTGCCCATGCCAAGCCTGCACCGTCACCGCGGTTTTCCGACCACGCGATCCTGCAGTAGAATATGTCGGTCCCCGTGTGTGTGGGCTCCGGGATATGCGGGTACTCTTCGATCGATCCACAGTTCAAAAAGTCAACGAACTCAACGATTGAACTGTGGTGAACCATCAGAACTTTGACTAAAAGAATGATCCGGTGAATTGAACGTCCGGCCCGCCATCCCATGAAAACGATGAAATGTGAAGACCGTGTGATGAACTCCCCCGCAAGAGCCTATTGGATCACAACTACAGAACGCATTGCCGCCCCCGTGCTTTCTCACTTGGCCGCACGCACCCTGCGACTCGACATGCCTGTGGAGGAACGGCCGGGAACAAACCGGGAGCAATTCACTCACTTGGAAGCCATTGGACGCCTGCTTGCGGGAATGGCCCCGTGGATGGAATTGGGCGAGCCCGCCGCGGTACCATGGACAGCACTCGCGCGGCAATCTCTCGACGCCATCACCGATCCAGCCTCACCCGATGTCATAGATTTCAGCAAGCAAGGCCAACCGCTGGTGGATGCGGCTTTCCTGGCCCAAGCCCTGCTGCGCGCTCCGAATGCGCTTTGGAAGCCGCTGGATTCCCAAGTCAAAAGCCGCGTGATCGCCGCACTGAAATCAACACGCGTCACAAAGCCGCCGTTCTGCAACTGGCTGCTCTTCAGCGCCATGGTTGAGACGGCGCTTTGTGTTTTTGGAGAAAGCGATTGGGACAAAATGCGGATCGACTATGCACTCCGTCAGCATGAGCAATGGTATCTGGGTGACGGCGTCTACAGCGACGGGCCCAGCTACCATGCGGATTACTACAACGCCTTTGTGATCCACCCGATGCTGGTCGATATCCTGGACCATGTCGGGAGCGAAGGTGGTTGGGACGAGCAGTTTCCACACGCCTGGAACCGCATGCTCCGCTATGCCGCCCAACTCGAACGGATGATCTCTCCGGAAGGAACTTTTCCTCCACTTGGGAGATCACTCGCTTACCGGTTCGGATGTTTTCAACCTTTGGCTCAGGCGGCCCTTGCGAAAAAACTTCCCGAAGGACTCCGCCCGGCCCAGATCCGCTGCGCGATGACGGCTGTCATCCGGCGAATGATCGAAGCGCCAGGGACATTCGATGAAAACGGCTGGCTGCGTATTGGATTTTGCGGCGCTCAACCCGGCATTGGAGAGCAATATATTTCAACCGGTAGCCTGTATCTTTGTTCGCTCGCATTTCTTCCGCTCGGATTGCCCGAATCGGCAACCTTCTGGTTCGATCCCGATGAAGAATGGACGTCCGTCAAGGCATGGAGCGGAAAGCCATTCCAGATCGATTGCGCGATCCCGTGAGCTTCCCCCAATGATTAGGCCAGAGCTGCGTTGAGGATCGGCTGATGAGGAATGTTTTTGCCGGGACGGTTGCTTTGCGCAAGGCTGCGGCGCGTGAGTGACGGGAAAAAACTGAACACCAAGGCCAGCGGCGTCATTGCCGTGGCGGTGATGTTTTCGCGGGTGTTGGGGTTGGTCCGTGAGGTGCTCTTTAGCGCGATGTTCGGAAGTGAACGGCTGGGAGCCTTTATCGTGGCCTTTCGCATTCCGAATTTATTGCGCGACCTGTTTGCGGAAGGGGCGCTCTCCACGGCCTTCATCACGGTCTTCAGTCGCAAGTTGGAGACCGAGGGGGAAGAGTCGGCCTGGGCCCTCGCGTCCAAGATGTTCACCCTCACGGTCATTTTTATGAGCCTGGTCACTGTGGCGGGGATTTTCCTTTCGGAGCCGTTGTTCGACCTGCTCTCGTGGGGAGCGCCGGACACGGTCATCGTCTGGAAACCGTTGGTGGTCTTGCTGACGCAGGTGATGTTTCCATTCATCCTGCTTGTTTCCCTCGCGGCGCTCGTGATGGGGATGCTCAATGCCCGCAACGTCTTCGGGGTTCCCGCCATGGCGTCGAGCTTTTTTAACATCGGATCCATTCTTGGCGGGGTGCTGCTGGCGTGGTGGCTGGAGCCCGGATTTGTCGGTCAGCTCCTGCACCACCAAAAGGACGATGCTCCGCTGCCCGGACTGCCCTTCGGACAACGCGCTCTGCTGGGTTTGGCGCTGGGCACCCTCATCGGCGGCTTCCTGCAACTCTGCGTCCAACTCCCATCACTCCGCCGCGTCGGGTTTGCCTTTCGGCCGGACTTTCGGTGGCGCGACCCGGGCGTGGCGAAGATCCTGGAATTGATGGTGCCGTCGGTCATCGCGGCGAGCGCGGTGCAGGTGAATGTGTTGGTCAACACCAGCTTTGCCATGCAGATCGGAATGGCGGCTCCGGCGTGGCTCAATAATGCCTTTCGGTTGATGCAGCTGCCTCTTGGCATCTTCGGCGTTGCCGTGGCCACCATCACGCTGCCGGTCATTTCCCGGATCGCTGTGGGAACGAACCGCGAGGACTTCGGACCCACTCTGGGGAAAGCACTCCGCCTGGCCATTTTCCTCACCATGCCGGCGGCGGTCGGTCTCTACTTCCTGGGACATTCCGTCATCAGCCTCATTTACGAACATGGGAATTTTCAGGCCTCCGATGCGCTCAATAGTGCCCTCGCGCTCCAATTCTATGCCATGGGTCTGGTCGCCTACTCCTGCATCAAGGTGCTATCGCCGGCGTTCTATGCCATCGATCACAAATGGACACCCATGCTGGTCAGTTTCGGTTCCATTGCGCTCAACGTGGTGCTGAACTGGCTATTTATTTTCAAACTCGACTTCGGACATCGCGGGTTGGCCCTCTCCACGGCGATTGCCGCAACGCTGAATTTTCTCTGTCTCTACGTCCTGATGAACTGGCGGGCCAAAAAGGACCTGCAAACCGGCCGGTTGGTCGGCACCTTTCTCCGGAGCGGCCTGGCCTCTGTGGCTCTTGGCGCGGTCTGCTGGGCGGCCCTGACCTTCGGTGGCGACTGGCTCCTTTCGCCGGTGCTTTGGAAGAAGGCCGCCTCGCTGTTCGCCGTCATCACCGCCGGAGCCCTGGCCTATTTCGCGGTTTGCTTTGTCCTTCGCGTCGAGGAAGTGCGGGATGCCGTTCGCATCGCGAGACGGAAACTCAAGATATGATCGGGATGCATGCGTTTCCCGAAAATATCTCCTAAGAAACCCGCGGCCCATGCGTTGACCCGGTAGAAACCCCATGTCACCGCTGGAAATCATCGATCACGCGCTGCAGCGTTACGAACGCCCGCTCATCAGCTACGCGAAGGAGATCACCGGTGATCTCGAATCCGCCCGCGACGCCGTGCAGGAGACTTTCCTCCGCCTCAGCAAGCAGGACGTCAACGCCCTCGAACCACGGCTCGCCCCGTGGCTTTTTTTTGTCTGCCGCAACTGCGCTCTCGACCACTGCCGCAAGATTGTCCGTTTCAGCCAGGATGCCATTGACGAGGAACAACCCTCTGAAGACCCCACGCCCGCCGCCGAGGCCGTGGCCTCCGAGGATGGCGCCCGCCTCCGCCAGCTTGTCGCCCGGCTTCCCCAACAACAACGCGAACTCGTGAAGCTCAAATTCGAGGGCGGTCTCAGTTACAAAGAAATGAGCGAGACCCTGCGCATCAGCGTTTCCCACGTTGGCGTGCAACTCCATGAAGCCATCCAGACCCTCCGCACCCACTGGAACCGATCCGAAATCACCACGCCATGAACGATCCACGAGTCACCCAATACGCCCTCGGCGAATTGACCGGCCCCGCCCGCGAAGAGTTCGAGCGCGAACTCGCCGCCTCCGAGACTTTGCAACGCGACCTCAACGAAACCATAAAACTCGCCGAAGCCCTCGGCACCCTCACTATGAACACCGAGACCCTTCCTGAAGAAGAACGCGCCGCGCTGCGCGAGCAGTGCGCTGATAACCTCAGCAAAAAAACCGCCCGTTTTCCCATGTGGCGCATCCTTGTCGATCTCGGCGCTGTCGCCGCGGTCGTTGCCATTCTCGCTTCTCTTTCGCTACCTGCGATCACGGGCGCACTCACGAAAAGCGACCCTGCGAGAATCGCCAAAATGAAGGCAGCCCGCGAGGGGCAAAGTGTTTCGCTTGCTGA
>JBMOHI010000203.1:0-4794 GCA_049317925.1 Terrimicrobiaceae bacterium | reverse complement strand
CGGGCAGGATTCAGGGATTCGTTCCGATGAGCAATTCGACCGTGGTGCCTCGTTCGATGGCGAACTGCCCCACGGTGGGCTCGGACCGCGTCACTTCGTTCACCCCGCTCACGGGCAGTCCCTTGTCCGCCAGAAACGTTTTGATCTGCAAGGCGAATGCATATCCCTCCGCATCCCCCTTGAGGCAGCTGACCGCAACCTTTTGAAAATTTCCCGCCACGGCCAGCAACTCGGCCTTGGCTTCGGCATTGAGTTGCCGCGGTGCGGATCCGGAGGGGCTCAGGGCCGGGGGTGTCGCCGGAGATGGGGTCGGGGTGGGGCTCGGAACAGGAGTCGCCGCCTGGACGATGGCCTCGCCGGATTCCGGGTTTTTGGCGGGTTGAGCCGATTGAGCCAAGCGGGCTTGAATGGTGAGCGCGATGGCTGCTCCCGCCAACGCGCTTATCACGACTGTGGCGACTGTTTTTCCGCTTCCGGGCATGTCCTCTCACTAGCGTGATCGGACAACGAATAACAAGCCTCCAGCCGCGGTTGCCTGCCGGTGGGCGATTCCATCGAATTAGGAAACGGCGTTCTCCGCTGCGAGAATCTCGTTCGCCCGGGTGAGCGCCTCGTCGAAAGTGCCGCGGACGTTTTCCCGTCCGATGAGTTCGACGAAGCCGCTCTTGCGCAACACCTCCAGCGGCTGGCGGTGCAGGCCGCTGAGGACGACGGTGCCGCCGGCATGGCGCATGCGTTCGACGATGCTCACGAGGGTGTTTAAAGCCGTGGCATCCATTGCGCTGACTAAATGCAGCCGGAGAATGAGCACGCGGGGCAGGCGGCCGATTCCCTCAAGGGCATCCTCCATTTTCTCTGCCGCGCCGAAAAGGAACGGTCCGAAAATCCGATACACCAACACGCCCGGTGGAATGGTTTTTCCCTGGGCCATTTGTTCGGGCGACTCCAGGACGTCGTCTTCCGTGACCCGGGAAACCTCCGTGGTTTGCGAGACCCGGTGAATAAAGAGCATCGCTGCGAGAACCATGCCGACCTCCACCGCAATGACGAGATCGAACACAACTGTGAGGGCGAAGGTGGTGACCAGAACTACGGCGTCGCTCCGGGGCATGAGATGAAAGCGGCGCAGTTCGTGCCATTCGCCCATGTGGAGAGCCACCATGACCAGCACGGCGGACATGGCCGCGACGGGGATGAAAACCGCGAAGCGGGCGAATACCAAAACGATGAGCAGCAGCGAGAAACTGTGGACGAGACCAGCGACCGGGCTGCGTCCGCCGTTTTTGACATTGGCGGACGTGCGGGCAATGGCACCCGTGGCGGGCAGTCCGCCGAAGAACGGGCAGACGATATTGGCCACGCCTTGCGCGATCAACTCGGTGTTGCTGTCGTGCCGGTCGTTGATCATTCCATCTGCGACGGTGGCGGAAAGCAGGGATTCAATGGCGCCGAGCAGGGCGATGGCGGTGGCGGGTCCGATGAGTTCGCGAATGTGGTCGAAGCTGAATTCCGGCCATTGCAGCGGCGGAAGTCCGAGCGGAATTGCGTCCGACCCGAACTTCGATCCGATGGTGGAAACGCCCAGTCCCTGCTGCCAACCGAAGACCGCTACGGCCGCGGCCGCGGCCAGCATGGCCACCACGGCCCCGGGCACGCGTTTGAAACCGAGCCGCGGCCAGAATGCAATCAGGGCCAGACAGGCCAGGGCGAGCACCAGCGGTCCGGGCTGGCAGTGTTCCAGGTTTTCCCACACCCACTGCAGCTTGGGGAAAAACTCCCGCGGCGGCGGCGTTTCCGCGCGGATGCCGAGAAAATCGGCCGTTTGCGACAGGATGATCGACACCGCGATGCCGGTGGTGAATCCGCTGGTGACCGGCCATGGAATAAACTTGATCAGCGTTCCCATGCGGGCCAGGCCCATGATGACGAGAATCACTCCGGCCATGAGGGTGGCGAGCACGAGTCCGGAGTAGCCGTGCTTCTCCACGATCAGCAGGACGATGGGAATGAAAGCGGCGGTGGGTCCGCCGATTTGCACCCGGCTCCCTCCCAGGGCGGAAATGATGAATCCGGCGAAAATCGCGGTGAACAAACCGAGGGCGGGCGGAGGAAAAGGCGACGGCGTCCCCGGCGGTATGCTGGCGATGCCCAACGCGAGAGCCAGTGGTAGGGCGATGAGCCCGACGGTCACACCCGCGAGGGTGTCGTTGAGCAGGTCGCCGCGCGAATAAGGACCCCGGAAAACATCCAGAATCTTCGGTCGGAAAAGACCCTGGTTGCGTCCTTTGGGGGACAGCACGGGGTCCGGAATTTTCATTTCCACCATGCTTTCACGGTTGGGCCTCTCCGCCAAGCCGCGATGCTCCAATCCCATTGACAGTCACTTCGCGAAGCGGTTGCTTTCCCGCATGAGCGATTCCGTCAGTGTCACGACGAACAGGTCCTGGTTTTCCCGCATTGGAGGGGCAATTGCCGGAGTTTTGTTCGGGCTTATTCTTTTCCTCGCCGCCTTTCCGCTCCTGACGTGGAACGAAGGCCGCGCCATCAAGCGGGCCAAAACGCTGCAACTGGGCAGCAAGGCGGTGGTCGCGATTTCATCCGATGCGGTGGATGCCGCCAATGAAGGCCGCCTCGTGCATCTCAATGGTGACGTCGCCGTCGAGGGCGATGTGACCGACCCGGTCTTCGGTGTGACCGCGCCGGTGATCAAGCTCCGCCGCAACGTCGAGATGTATCAATGGGTGGAGGAGAAGAAAGACGAAACCAGGAAGAAGCTGGGCGGCGGCGAGGAGACGGTCACGACTTATTCCTACAGCAAGAAATGGTCGTCCGACGCGATCGATTCGACGGGGTTTCAAAAACAGGAGGGCCATGAAAATCCGTCCGGGATGGCCGTCGAAGCGGAGACCTTCGTGGGTGAAGATCCCACGATCGGTGCGTTCAAACTGCCGCCGGACCTCGTCGGGCTGATCTCCAATTTTCGCCCCCTGCCCATCGCGAAGAACGCCGAAGTTCCGAGCTCGGCGGCGGATGAACCGGTGCAGATTTTCGATGAGGGATTCTATGTGGGGAAAAGTCCCAAGACGCCGGCTGTTGGCGATTTGAAAATCCGCTTTGAAGCGGTTGATCCCGGTCCGTTCAGCGTGGTGGCGCGACAGATCAAGAACACCTTCGAGCCTTACGTGATCGAGAATCTCGGCAGCATCGAGTTGCTGGAACCCGGCACCGTCAGTGCCGCAACCATGTTTGCCAACGAGCAGCAGGGCAACGTCATTGTCACGTGGATTTTGCGACTGGTCGGATTTGTCATGATGTTTTTCGGGCTCCTTCTGCTTGCCCAGCCGCTGGTGGTGGTGGCCGACGTGATTCCCTTTCTTGGCAACCTGCTGGGCGCGGGGGTCGGGCTTTTTGCCCTGGTGATCGCCCTTCCGCTCACGCTCATCACCGTGGCCCTTGCCTGGCTGGCCTACCGGCCATTGATAGGGATTCCGCTCTTGCTCGCGGCGGCGGCCAGCATTTACTTCGGCATCCGCGCGACGCGGCGGAAAAAACTCACTCCGCCGCCGCTCACGGCGGGCTGAGATCATCTCTCTTCCAACGCCCAATTCCGCGCGCTTTTTCCAGCCCGCGTGCCGGTGGCAAAGCATCCTTGCATGAGGTAGCCGCCGGTCGGGGCTTCCCAGTCGATCATTTCCCCGGCGCAGAATACTCCGGGAAGTTTTTTCAACATGAGGGAATCGTCCAACTCGTCCCACCTCACCCCGCCCGCCGAGGAAATGGCTTCTGCGATGGGACGCGGACGCAGAAGGGAAATGGGGAATGCTTTGAGGCATTGTGCCAGGGCTTCGGCGGATTCCCACGTTTGCGGCGCGAGATGGGTCAGAAGGACAAATGCGGCGTCACTTAAACGCCAGCGCTGGCGGGCCTCGGCGAGGAAGTTTCCACGCAGCAGGCCCAGTTTCCGCACCAGATTCTCGACGCTCACGCCCGGCTTGAAATCAATGACCAGCTCGGGAGAGTCCATCGTGCGCAGGGCGGGACCGAGTTGATAAATCGCACCGCCCTCGAGCCCGTAGCGAGTGATGAGAAGTTCGCCTGCGGCGGTTTCCAGGCCGGCCCGGGCGGTGATGTTTTTCAATGGCAGACCATCGGCTTCCGCCAGCAACGCAGCCGGCCAGTTGACTTCCCAACCGCTGTTGGCGGGTTGCATGGGAGTGACCGCCACTCCGCACGTTTCCAGCGACGCCACCCAGCCGCCGTCGGATCCGGTTTCTGGCCATGATCCGCCACCAAGGGCCAGGACGACGGCGTCCGCTTCAATGGTAACGCTGCCGGCAAATGTGAGGTTCACCCGCCGATCCCGGCTGATGCCGGTCCACCGGTGATGCATGGCGAACTGCACCCCGAGCGCGCGCAGGCGTTGCACCCAACTGCGCAGCAAGGGCGCTGCCTTCATTTCGCGCGGATAGACGCGGCCAGTGGACGCGACAAACGTTTCCACGCCCAATCCTGCCGCCCAGGCCCGTAGCGCTTCCGAATCGCATTCTTTGAGGAGGGACGGCCATATCTCACCCCCGCGGTATTGTGCGGCAAATTCGTCGGGCGCGCCGGTCTTGGTCAGATTGAGTCCGCCTTTTCCGGCCACGAGAAACTTGCGTCCGACCGATGCTTTCGCGTCGAATACGGTCACGGCCGCGCCGTCCCCGGCCGCCAGCTCGGCGGCGCGGAGTCCGGCCGGTCCGCCGCCGATGATCGCGATTTTCATTTCCCCACAATGAAATCCTCCTCTGTTGA
>JBMOHI010000202.1:0-4795 GCA_049317925.1 Terrimicrobiaceae bacterium | reverse complement strand
TCTAATGTGTGATGTCTATCGATCTCCCCCTAAAAATGATTCCTCTCACTAGGTCCCGTCTTGCTTCGTTCTCCGCGGTTATCCTGGCGATCCTCGCCTTGTCGGGCCACTTGCACGCTGCCGATGTCGTCAAGGCCAACAACAACGACGCCCTGAATCTCACAACGTCGTGGTTCAGCGGGACTTTGCCGACATCTGCCGATGTGGCCCTTTACAATTCCACCATCACCGGCAACCGCACCAACGCCTTGGGGGCGGATTTGTCGTGGGCCGGGATCCGGTTGGCCGGGACCGGCGCTGCTGCCACGATGGCGATTTCGGGGGCGCTAAATACGCTGACTCTTGGGGCGTCCGGCATTGATATGACGGCGGCCACGGCTAACCTTTCGATTTCGACCAATCTTTCGCTTGGAGCGAATCAAACTTGGAACGTGGCGTCGGGACGGAGCCTCTCGGCGTCGGGCACTATTTCGGGCTCGGGCGGCTTAAATCTGCAGGGGTCTGGTACATTTGTCATCAGCGGAAATACAAACAGCTACAGCGGCGGAACAACCTTGAACACTGGTGTCAAAGTCGCACTGAACTCTTCGGGAACGGCTGGCACACCGTTTGGGAGCGGAACGCTGACCGTGAACGGGGACGCTCAATTGTTCGGCAGTTCAGCCGGAAACCGCTATGTCAACAACGCCCTGGTTTTGAATGCGGATCTGACCGTCGGGTCTTCTACCGTGGCAAATTCGAATTTTATCCTCGGCGGCGGCATTGATGTTGGCAGCGGCACCCGCACCATCTCGATCATCAACGCGGCGGCACCAACAACTTCGCTTCCGGGTCTCGCTATCAATCCTACGGGCGCAATGACGGGCACCGGCACGCTGGTCTTGGAAAATGGCAACCTCGCTGATACTCCCGAAGTCTGGGTGCGCTACGGTCAGTCAGGCGCCAATGCGTTGCAGGCCAATCTGACCATTGGGACCGGAGTGCAAGTTTTCTTTTTTGGAAGCAACATGCTCAGTTCCAGTTCGGCCTTAACGGTGAATTCCGGGGGTCTGCTGGATTTGAGCAACAAAGGGGGATCGGCGTACGTGCAAACCGTCGAGTCGCTGGCCGGTTCCGGAGCGGTGACAACCTTCAAATCGAGTGCGGGAAATTCGACTCTGAACATTGATGGCGGAGCTTCCACCGGAACCACCGCTTTCACCGGAAACATTACCTCGGGGACCGCGGCGGGTGCCTCGATTGCGATCACGAAAACCGGATCGACCACCCAGATTTTCTCCGGATCCAACACCTACATCGGACAGACGCAGGTTAATGTGGGATCCCTCTTGGTGAACGGAACGCATGTGGACTCCGAAGCCACTTCGGGCAACGGGTACGGCAGCGCAATCAATGGCCATTATTTGGTAGCCTCCGGAGCGACGTTGGGTGGTTCGGGGCGCATCGCGGGAAACACCGCCGCCAACAACTCCAACATGATCCTGGTGCAGTCCGGAGGTTTTCTCGCCCCCGGCGCTAGCATTGGCACGCTGAAACTCGACGGAGCCACCATCGGAGGCACGAACTCCCGGGTGTTGAATATGGCCAGCGGCGCGGACTTTGTTTTTGAACTGGCCGGCGACGGGACATCCTCCGACCAGATTGAAATGTGGAACTACAGCTCAGGCGACTTGCTGCTGAATACCAATGACATCAATCTGTCGATTTCCGGTCCCGTGGTGGCCGGAACGTACACGGTGACGATCTTTGAATTTTATTCAAACAGCGGCACGACGCTCACTACTAGTGGTATCTCGAGTGGTCTGGCGATCGGAACGCTCGACTCGTCAATCAGTGGAGCGACCTTGCTCTACGACTCCGCCGGCGGCACGATCTCACTGCAATACTCGGTTGTCCCCGAGCCCTCCGCTGTTCTGCTCGCCGGAATCGGTCTGGCGTTCGTCCTTTGGCGTTCGCGGCGACCTGGAATGGCCGCTTAACAGAAGAGTTCCGAATGGACTGTTGGATGTGGCAGGTTTGTCCGTCAGGCATCCGTAAACTTGTACTCTTGAGCTGATGATCGCATTTTTCGGACGGTTTCGGCTTTGTGCACTTTGGGTGGCTGCGGGAATTCTTCTCTTTTCCGATCTGGCGTTCTCGGAAGCGGACTCGGTTGATTTCGAAACGCTGACTCCGGAACTGACCGGTTGGTCCGGGACGATATCGGATCGGGGAACTCCGGGCCAATACCGCCCGGCGGCAAAGTGGGACGCTCCCATTGCGTTCGCCTTGGATAGCGTGAAGCCGCATTCCGGCGCGACATGCTTGAAGTGGGAGTTCTCTCAGGACGTTCCGGGTCTGGCTACCTTGCGAACTCCTAGCCTTCCCGTGGCGGGCCCGAACGGTTCCGTCAGTTTTTTTGTGCGTTCGCAAGGAATCACGGAGGAGGGAATTTTATCATTCGATGAATTGTCCGCGGATGGACAAAAGGTTAAAGGCCATTGGATGGTAGCAAGGATCGTCAACTCCGAGGACTGGCAGGAGGTCAAATGGAGCGGTCCGTTGGATGCGTCTACGGCCTCAATCAGGCTGGCCTTCACTTACAAAACCATTCCGGCCGGTGCGCAGGTCTGGCTTGATGATCTCACTGTTAAGTGAAACAGAAAGATCCGGTACTCGACCTCATCTTCGGCTCGGATTCGCCGAGCAGTCTGGCCGTGTTCGCGTGAGTTCGAAAGAATGGTCTCTTCTCTTTGCAGCCGATCCGAGGGAGGAAAGATGATGCGACGACATTCATGCGCAACGTGGATTGCATTCCTATTGGTCTGCTCCCTGGCGGAACGGCTCTACTCCGCAAATGGCGCGGCACCGGCTTCCGCCTGGGATGCAATCGCGGCTGAAGCGGCGGCGGCACCACCGACCGGCTACTCCCATGCCAAGGCAGCCTTGCAGATGCGGCCGATCTGGCAGGCGTATTACCAGAAGTTCGCGGGTTGGAAACCCCCATCGCCTGCCGCCGTTCCGGAGGGCAAACTGCCGTGTCTGGCGGAAACACCCAAGGAGGCCCGTTTTCCCCTGACCGAGAAAGTGTGGCCATCCAAACCCGGTGACGCTTCGGTTTGTCTCTGGGAGGACGACAAGCTGGCTGCGGCGAGCTTCAGTATTGATGACAATAATGCCACCGATGTCCCTTCCTGGGAGCAGATCTCCGAGAAATACGGAGGCTTGAAGATCACGTGGTTTTTGATTTCCGGAAACATCGGTGGGGCCATTGATCCCGGCCGGATTTCCAGTGCCGGCAAGTGGGAGACCTGGCAGCGGCTTCTCGATGCGGGATATCAACTCGGGTCCCACAGCGTGACCCATGTCGGCAATCCCGTCCTGGAGGATGGCTGGCCCGGGCCGGATTGGGAATGCGCAGAGTCGAAAGCCCAGCTTGATGCGGGACTGACCGGACAACGCACGAAAATTTTCGCCCGTCCCGGTTCGGCTACCAAGGCATTCAATATGTCGCAAGAGTGGCGTCCCAGCATCGAGAAATACTATGCCGCCGCCCGCGGGGGCAGTGGCGTTCCAATCAACAAGGCCAATATGACGGATTACTTTGACATCCGCACGACGGCCAATCCCCTGACCATGGTGAGCGACGAGCCGCAGAAGGACGGCTGGCACCTGGGCGACCTCTTCAAGCCGGAGAGCAAATACTATCGGGGCTGGGCCACGGTATTTATCCATAACATCAATGGCGGACCTGATCTGGAAAACAACCCGAGCCCGGTCACCGCCTCTTTCGCCAAGGTTTTTGATTTCTATAACAACCACCGCGCCGATCTGTGGGTGGGGTTTCTGGCTGATGTGGCTTTGTATGGACAGGAACGTGATACGGCCACTCTCACCACGGACGCAGCGGATCCGGCCCGGATTGTCCTCACGCTTACCAGCAAAATGGACCCGGCCGTGTTTGATTATCCGCTCACGGTGAAGGTGCGTTTGTTCGATGGATGGAAGAGCGTGCAGGCAACGCAGAATGGTAAAGTTGTTCCGGCGGAGTATCTCATGCACGAGGGTGCGGCTTACGCGTTGGTCAAGGCAGCTCCTGATAAAGGCCAGGTTGTGCTTGAGCCGGCCGGTCGCTAGGGGACGGGTTGGCTCGTCGGTGCGGGATGCCCTGCTATCGGTTGACAAGGGTTTGCGATTCCCTGAATCTTCGCTCGGCACCGTCAAGTGCCGGTAGATTTCCCCCTCTTTCTTCCCTCACATTGCAGATGACCATTGCTGACAAGCCTTTGCTGCGTTCCGTGGCGGCGTTCACTCTCCTGGAACTCCTCTCCGTGGTGGCGATCCTGGGTGTCCTTCTCACTCTTCTACTGCCGATGGCGAACCGGGCGATGGATGCGGCCAGGAAAGGGGCTTGCACGGCCAATCTCCGGACGATCGGCTCCGCCGTTCAACTCATCGTCGCGGACGAAAATGGCAGTCTGCCCGGCGTGGGCAAACGCACTCCGACTTCATCGGCGGCCTGGCAGGATGTCTTGAACGTCTGGGCCTTCGAGAGCACGGGCCGTGATCCTTTGCAAAGGATCGGGGAAAAACGCCAGCCGGGAAAAATGTATTGCCCCGCCATGAAGGCCTGGCCGCAAGGGGGAACCCGCTATCCTCGCGCCTATGTGATGAATACCTATGTTCCCGACTACTCGGCTGGCACGATTGCCTCCTACAACGGGATTTACGATTATCAGCCCGGGCGAAGGTTGGCTGCCTTCGCCTCGCCCGCCCGGACGATCCTGGTGACCGAATCCGAACGGAACGGTGACTA
>JBMOHI010000201.1:0-4798 GCA_049317925.1 Terrimicrobiaceae bacterium | reverse complement strand
AGGTTGGGTTTGTTCACGCGAAAGCGATTTAACCACAGAAGGCGGGAAGGACACGGAGAAAACGCGCGGGGGAAGATTTTTTCACTCCGCTCTATGTTCGCGCGGAGGGCTGTGATTAATTTGGCGGCGATGATTCGTATTTTATTTCTCGGGGACATCGTGGGCGAACCCGGCCGCAATGCCGTGACCCGCATGGTTCCGACCTTTCTGAAGGAACGTGACGTGGATTTTGTGATCGTGAACGGGGAAAACGCCGCCGGAGGGCGCGGCATCACGGGGCGGATCGCGATTGATTTGCTGCGCTGCGGGGTGGCCGTGATCACGACGGGGGATCATGTCTGGGATCAAAAAGAGACTGCGGGGTTTATCGCGACCGAGCCGCGGCTTTTGCGTCCGATCAACTATCCGGAAGGGGCGCCCGGGCAGGGAAGCATCGTATTGCAGACTTCCAAGGGCAAAGTGGCGGTGCTCAATGTGCAGGGGCGGACGTTCATGCAGCCGATCCTGGAGAATCCCTTTCTGACCGCCGAGGCCGAGGTGGAGCGTTTGCGGCAAGAAACGCCGGTGATTGTGGTGGATATGCATGCGGAAACGACCAGCGAGAAGATTGCGATGGGGCGGTTTCTGGACGGGAAGGTGTCGGCCGTTTTCGGCACGCACACTCACGTGCAGACGGCGGACGAGCGGATTTTTCCCGGGGGGACGGCTTTTCTGTGCGATGCGGGCATGTGCGGGCCGGACGATTCATGTCTGGGACGCGAACCGGGTCCGATTATCAAACGGTTCATGGACAACCTGCCGAGTGCTTTTCCGGTGGCGCGGGGTCCGGTGCGGATCTGCGGGGTGCTGATCGAGGTGGATGAGGCCACCGGCCGTGCGACTTCAATCCAAAGGATCTCCCAGAAACTTAGCGTGCACGATACGCAAAGCCATTGACTTTTCGGCGAAACTGGCGAATTCTCACCGATTCCACCGATTTCTGAGCTATGAAACGCACCTATCAACCAAGCAAGCGCACGCGCAAACAGCAATTTGGCTTTCGCGCGCGGATGAAAACCAAGAGCGGCCGGGCCATTCTGAGCCGCCGCCGCCAGCGTGGTCGCAAGCGGCTCTTGCCGAAGGGTGTCGAAGTCCACTTCGCCCGGCACACCGAGGCCTGAGCGCCTCGGTTTTCCCCGCGCCGCGCGGGTCCGACTCAGCCGGGAATTTGTCTTTGTCCGCCGCAAAGGGCGTTCCGTCCACGGGCGTCTCTTACGCGTGACTGCGGCCCGCGTTGATGGCGAAACCCGCTTTGGTCTCGTTACGTCGCGCCGGGTGGGCGGAGCGGTGGTGCGCAATCGGGTGAGACGCCGGTTGCGGGAGATCTGCCGTCTGCACCGTCCGCAGGTTTTGCCCGGTTGGCTGGTGGTGGTTTCCGCGAAATCCTCCGCGGCGGCGGCCGCTTACGAAGAATTGCGCGAGGAATGGTTGCTTCTCATCCGTCAGCTTTCTATTTTGCCTCGCTCTTGATGACCAAACTCATAGTTTTCCTGATCCATGTGTACCGCTGGACGCTGAAGCCGTTTCTTCACGTGCTGAGCGGCGGGATGGGCGGTTGCCGGTATGAGCCGGGCTGCTCTCAGTATTGCCTGGAAGCTGTGCAGCGCCATGGTGCCGGCAAAGGTCTCTGGCTGGGCATCTGCCGGATCGGGCGGTGTCATCCGTGGGGTGGCAGCGGGTATGATCCCGTGCCGGACGCGACGGATTTGAGGAAAGAGGGAACGGCTCCGCCTTTGATTGAGAGGAAGGAACGCTGCGGAAACTCTCAACCCTCAACGCTCAACGCTCAACTTTCTTAAAATGGACCGCCAAGCCTGGATCGCCATCATTCTCTCCGTTGTCGGGCTCGGGCTCTGGCAGTGGTATTACGTCAAAAACTACAGCCAGCCGGTGCCGCCCGTTCCGGTGGTGGCTGAGGCGGCCGGCACGCCAGCGGCAACTCCCGCTGCGGCGCCCACGTCCCTGCCCACGCCCGCTCCTTCGCCCACTCCGAGCGGGCCGGTGATCAGCGCGCTCAACGAAAGTCTTTTCACCCGCAATGCCGAGTATGTCTTCAGTAATGACAAAGGCGGCATCGCACGGGCGGATTTGCTTTTGCACTACGGCGAGCGGGAGAAGGCCATCTCGCTGAATGCGCACAGTTCCATGCCCATTGGCGCGGTCGGGGAGACTCCCGGCACGGCTTGGGGAGGCTTTGCCATGAAGACCGATCCGGCCAAAAGCGAGGCTGTCTTTACCAAGCAGGATGCCGACGGTCTGGCCGTGACCAAGCGGTTCACCCTTCCGCAGGATGAGGCCAAGAGTGATTTGTACGTGGTGCGGATGGAATTGGAATTCCGCAACACGGGCACGGCGGAGATTTCCCGGCCGGGATACTTTGTCAGCACGGGCGGGGCGGTGCCGATTCACTCGGCCGATATGCCGATCTACACGCGTTTCGATTGGCTGCACGGGGCGGCTAAATTTGCCGGCATTGATGTGAATTGGTTCAATGCCAGTTCGGTCCCGCTGCTGGGCATTCCGCTGCGGGCGGCCCAAAGCCTTTATGAGGAAAAGAAACCCGATGTGGCTTGGGCCGGGGTGGCCAGCCAATATTTCTGCACCATCGTGGCCAGCGAAAAAACCAAGGGCAACTCGGTCTGGGCCTCGCGCTTCGATGCGGGCAAGATCAATGAAACGCCGGTGCAGGGCATCCAGGGCGGTCTGGTCATGCCCAACTTCACTCTCGCCCCGGGAGCAGTCCTGCAGGAGACGTTCCTGATTTACGCGGGACCAAAGGAATTCAACCGTCTGCAAAAACTGCCCGCCAATCAGGACGCCGTGATGAATTTCGGCATGTTCGGATTCGTGAGCAAATTCCTGCTCTGGGCCATGAACGGGCTCAACGGGATTTTCCACAGCTACGCCATCGCCATCATCGTGCTGACCCTGATGATCAAGTCGGTGTTGTGGCCGTTGCAGAACAAAGCCACCGATCAGATGCGGAAGATGGCGCTGCTCTCGCCCAAGATGACCGAGGTGCGGGAGAAGTACAAAGACGATCCGCAGAAGATGAACACGAAGATGATGGAGCTGTACAAGGATTACGGCGTCAATCCCTTCAGCGGCTGTCTGCCCATGCTCATCCAGATTCCGATCTTCTTCGGATTCTACACCATGCTGGGCAGCGCGATCGAATTGCGGAACAGCCAGTTTTTCTGGATCCACGATCTCTCCCAACCCGACACGGTCTGGCACATCCCGGGCATCAATTTCCCCGTCAATCTGCTGCCGATCATCATGGCCGGCACGATGGTCTGGCAGATGGCCATCTCACCCAAAACCGGTGATGCCATGCAACAGCGCATGATGATGTTCATGCCGATCATCTTCCTGGTGTTTTGCTACAACTACGCCAGCGGACTCGCGCTGTATTGGACAACGCAGAATCTTTTCTCTATTGTGCAGCTCTATCTGACGCGGAACAAACCGTTACCCACGCTGGAAAAGAAAAGCGTGATCGCCAAGCGCGAGGCGGATGCCGTGAAGAAAAAGAAAAAACGTCCCGGTCAATGAGCAACAACGTCACTCCGCGCGAAATCCTCGATACCATGTTGGGCTACCTCGGTTTCGTTTTCGAAATCGAGGAGCAGGAGCGCGACGGACACCAGGTGTTGCAGATTTTCACCCACGAGGCCGATGCTCTCATTGGTCGCCGCGATCAGACGCTGGATGACTTGCAGTTTTTGCTCAACCGCATCCTCCAGGCTACCGACCCCAAGGCCCCGCGGGTGGTCGTGGATGTGGATCATCACCGGGCCATGCGCGACGACGCCCTCGCGGCCAAGGTGCGCCATCTGGCCGAGGCAGTGAAGAGCACCGGCCGGCCTTTGCAGACCGAACCGCTCAATTCCTACGACCGCTACGTCGTGCACAACGTCTTCAAGGATGATCCGGACCTCATGACCTGGAGTCCGTCCGACGACGCCAAGGTCAAACGCATCACTATCAAACTGCGGCCGAAGTAATCCCGGGTGATGACGATCAGGCTTTTTCTTTTCCTGCTTTGCGGTTTCGCGGGAATCCTCGTCGCCGCGGAACCGGTGGTCACGGCCGATTCCGCCCTGCTATTCGATGCCAATACTGGCCGGGTGCTTTTCAAGCAGAACGAAAACGAACGCCGCCCCGTCGCCAGCACGCAGAAGCTGCTCACTGCGCTCCTCATTGCGGAAAATGGCAATCTCTCCAAGCCGGTCACTATCGTTAAGAACGACACCCTGGCCGAGCCGACCAAGTTGTATCTCAAGCCGGGCGAATCCTACACCCGGCAGCAGCTGCTCACCGCGTTGTTGGTCAAGAGCCCGAACGACGCCGCCCGCGCCCTGGCCCGCGACAATGCCGGAGATCTCGCGTCGTTTGCGGACAAGATGAACCGCCGGATGGCTCAGTTGGGCGGCAATTCTTCGAATTTCGTTAACCCTAACGGGCTTCCCGCCAAGGGCCAGTTCTCGAGTGCCCGCGATATGGCCCGGGTCGCCCGCGCTGCCTATTTCAATCCGCTCCTGCGCGATATCATGCGCACGAAATACTACACCTTCCGTCACGCCAGCGGGAAAACCACCACGCTGAAAAACACCAACCGGGTCCTGCGCACATACTCCTTCTGCAACGGCATGAAAACCGGGTACACCGATGCGGCTGGCCATTGCCTGATCTCCAGCGGTTCCTACAACGGGAAGGATGTCATAGCTGTCGTTTTGGGGGACAACAAATCGCGCAT
>JBMOHI010000200.1:0-4803 GCA_049317925.1 Terrimicrobiaceae bacterium | reverse complement strand
TCCGCGCCGGTGATCCGACACAAAAGCTGGCAGTGTTCATCGAGGGAAAATCCGGCCGGAACTTTCAGCGTGGTCCACAGTTTGTAGGCCTCGCCCGGGATTTTCGCATCGGTCGAGCGAATGACCACATGACCCGAGTAGGGGTCGTGCTTAAACATGAAATCGAAGGCCGCATCGAGTTTTTCGGCAGGAACTTTCCAGGCCACCAGCGCGCCTTCGGCCAGGTTGGTGGCGAGCAGGGTTTGGCGCACGCGGCGGATCGTTCCGGCTTCGAGCATGGCGCGGATCCGTTCCAGCACTGTCTCCAGCGGTAGCCCGGTTTCGCGGGCGATTTCCAGAAACGGCTGGCGCACAAACCCCGCGATCTTGTCTTCCGAAACGGCCAGAATGCGGGCGTTGAGCGGATCGGAATGTTCAATGGGTATCGCGGGATGGTCGGTAGTCATAGTCAGTCAAGCCAGGTTGTGAACTTTCGCAGGTTTGCGGCCAGAGGGAAAGTCCTTCATGGCCCCGCATGGAAGCAAGGACGACCGGTCGACATTAAGAGTTTGCCGTGAACACCCCGATGGTCGAACTTTAAAAGGGCATGAACGATTCCCACGCGCACTCTTGTTGTGAGGGGCACGATCATTCCCAGAATTCTGACCGGAATCCGGCCTTGGAATGGTTTTGTCCGATGTGCCCGGGAGTTGAGTCGAACAAACCCGGCGCATGCCCGAAATGCGGCATGGCGCTGGAACGCAATCCCGCTTTCAAAAAAAACACAGGAACGGTGTTCACCTGCCCGATGCATCCGGAGGTGCGGCAGGATCATCCCGGGACATGTCCGAAATGCGGCATGGCCCTCGAGGCGGCGAAGCCTGCAGTTGAGGAGGACAGTTCCGAACTCCGCGACATGATGCGGCGGTTGATAATTGGCGCGGCGCTGGCGGTGCCGGTGTTTCTTCTCGCCATGGCGGCCCATGTTCCCGCGCTAAATGCGGTGCCGCAGGCGGTGTCGCTTTGGATCCAAGCCATCCTGAGCACGCCGGTGGTGCTCTGGGCTGGGTGGCCGTTCTTCCAGCGAGGATGGACTTCGCTGCTGAACCGGCATTTGAACATGTTCACCCTCATCGCACTGGGCGTGGGGGCGGCGTATTTTTTTAGCGTGGCGGTTTTTCTGTTTCCCCATCTGCTGCCGCACGGAATGGAACACGACGGAATGCCGCCGGTTTATTTCGAAGCCGCGGCGGTCATCGTGGTGCTGGTGCTGGTCGGTCAGGTGCTGGAACTACGCGCCCGGGCGGGAACGGGCGCGGCCATTCGCGCCTTGCTGGACCTCACTCCAAAGTTAACGCATCGAATTCGCGACGGCGTGGAGAGCGACGTGCCGCTCGACGACGTGAAAGCCGGCGATCTGCTGCGGGTCAAACCCGGCGAGAAAATCCCAGTGGATGGCCGCGTGATTGATGGCGCGTCCGCGGTGGATGAATCCATGCTCACGGGCGAATCCGTGCCGGTGAAAAAGGATAAAGACAGCGCCGTCATGGCTGGCACTCTGAACACCTCCGGCAGCTTCGTTATGCGTGCGGAAAAAATCGGGTCGGACACCCTGCTTTCCCAGATCGTGCGGATGGTCTCCGATGCCCAACGCAGCCGCGCGCCCATCCAACGGGTGGCCGATGCGGTGGCGGCCTGGTTCGTGCCGGTCATCATGGCCATCGCGGTAGTCACATTTTTCGTCTGGCTCTTTTTCGGACCGCAACCCGCGCTGGCTCATGCGCTGGTCAATGCCGTGGCTGTCCTGATCGTCGCGTGCCCGTGTGCGCTTGGTCTGGCCACTCCGATGTCCATCATGGTCGGAGTCGGCCGCGGCGCGCAGATGGGCGTCTTGATTAAGGACGCCGGTGCTTTGGAAACGCTCGGCAAAGTGCGCACGCTGGTCGTGGACAAGACCGGCACGCTCACGGAAGGCAGACCCACTGTCACCGAAATCGTCACGCCGGAGCGCGAAGACGATCTACTCGCCCTGGCAGCCTCGCTCGAGGGGCAGAGCGAACATCCGCTGGCTGGCGCCGTCGTGCGTGCGGCCAAGGAGCGCAAGCTACCGGTCACACAGGTGCAAGACTTCGAAGCGGTGGCGGGTGGGGGAGTGCGTGGTCTGATTGACGGCAAGCCCGTGCTGGTCGGCCAGAAAAGTTTCCTCGCGGAAGCGGGCGCGAAGAATCTTGCTGCGTTCGAATCCAGAGCGACGGACTTGCAGGGTGCCGGAAACACGGTGATCTGGATTGCATCCGATGGCATCGCCCTCGGCCTCCTTGCCTTATCCGATCCGGTCAAAGCCACCACGCCCGAGGCCATCGCCGCCCTGCACCGACTCGGCGTGAAAGTGATCATGCTCACAGGCGACAATCGTCAGACGGCCGAACGCGTTGCCACCGGGCTGGTTATCGACGAGGTGCTGGCCGGCGTAAGTCCTGCCGACAAACAGGGTAAGATTGCCGAATTGAAAAAGACCGGCCTGCCCGTGGCCATGGCGGGCGACGGTGTGAACGACGCGCCTGCCCTGGCCGCCGCCGATGTCGGCATTGCCATGGGCACCGGAACTGATGTGGCCATGCAAACGGCCGGGGTCACGTTGGTCAAAGGCGACCTGCGCGGCATCGTGCAGGCCATCGCACTCAGCCGCGCCACCATGCGCAATATCCGCCAGAATTTGCTTTTCGCCTTTCTCTATAACTCGCTCGGCGTGCCGATTGCAGCCGGCGTGCTCTACCCGTTTTTCGGCCTCCTGCTCAGTCCGATAATCGCCAGTGCCGCCATGTCACTCAGCAGTGTCTCGGTGATCGGGAATGCCCTCCGCTTAAAGTCCGTTCTGCTGGACTCCGGCGCGCCGGTAGCGCCTCGCAGCGAATGAGAGCGCGGCTAGAAGAACAAGCAGAGTGGTGGCGGGCTCGGGAATGGTCTGACTCCGCCAGGCCACGCCATAGGACTCGCTGGCGACTGCGTCGGTCGTGTTGTAAACGAGACCGGTGAAGGTAACGCGCAGGCCATACTTTCCCGCATCGGGAAGTTCCAGCCGGAGGAACTCTGTGTTGTTATAAATGGTGGCCGACTGCGCCACCATGGTGACGAAGACCCCGTTGGTAACCTGCCAGAGTTCGAGGTTGAGATTGGAAAAACTCAGGTCGCTGCCGATGTCGGTGGTATTGTTGAATGAGCGGTTGGCGAACCAGTTGAGTGAAATGACGAGTTCGTCGTGATCGCCGAAGTCGTTAAGAAAAATGTAGTCGTTGCTGGCGCCCAGTGCCACCGTGCCGAAGTCCCAGCCGTCCGCGAGAATCGATCCGCCGCCTGACCCCGTGACATCAGTGGTGCCAAAGAAGTAGGCTTCCTTGGCGCCATTGAGATCCAGTGATCCCGCGCCGGTGGCGGTATCCAGCGCTTGGGTTGTGACGAGGGTTCCGCCCAGATTCGCGACCTGCCCGTTGTTCCATCCCACGGTTTTTTTCGCTCCGGCCATGATGACGGATTTGACTACGCGGGTGTCCAACGCGTCGGCGTCGGCATTCAAATTAAGAGTGGGATGGGTTTTTGCCACATCCTTGAGCAGCGAAACGGCCCCGGCTACGATCGGAGACGAATAACTCGTTCCATCCAGGCTGGTGAAGTAGAGGTTGTCCGGAGAGGGCTGCTGCACGAGGCCGGAGAGTTGCGGATCAGTCGAGGCGCCCAGCGATCCGCTGTCTCCCAGATAAGCGGCGAGGGACAATTGTTCGCCGGGCGCTGCGATGTCCACCGCCACGCGGGCGTTGGCGATCGTTGTGTTGGTTTCGGGATTGAAAAAATCCGCCAGGCCCCGCGAGCTGAAACTCGAGGGTTCAAGATAAGAGGTTCCGCCCAGTGAACCGACCGTGATGTTGTTGTAGGCCGAACCCGGTGCACCCACAGTCGCGGTGCCGGAATTGCCGGCCGACACGACAAATGTCACGGTGGAGTTTTGCCGGGCCAGTCCGTCGATGGACAGGATTTCGGGGGACGTGGCGGACGGATCGCTGCCGCCCCAACTGCTGTTGATCACATCGGTTTTGCGCAGGGTCCCGCTGAAATCGATTCCGTTAAAAAAGGCCTTATACGGGGCGAGGGTGGAGGCGGTGGTCGTGCTGAAGCTTCCGAAATCCGTGGCGGAGAAGCTCGTGGCAATGGCCCCCGACCAGACCTCGGCGTAGGGAGCCATGCCCAAACCAACATAGGTGAACGAGGAATCCGGAAAACTGCCATCCACGTACCCGCTTCCTGCCAGCACATTGCCGACGGTGGTGGCATGGTAATCGATTTCATCCACACCCCCGGCCGCGGTGTTGGAGAAAGTCAGGAAGACCGCCGGATGATCAGGCGGCCGGACGAATGCCTCATGCCCAAACCAAATGTGCCCGCCCTCGACGTTCCCAATGACAGTGCTGGCGCCACGATAGCCGTTAAAGAAAAAATCGTTCCAGCCCAGCGCTTCATTGACGAAAACGCCGCGGGTAGAGGAAAAAATCAGGCTTTCCTGCGCCTTGGCCAGCGGGATGGAGAAACCTGCCAGTCCGGCCGTGAACACCAGGATGGCGAAAAGTTGCCTCATGGGAGAAGGGAAGAACACGATTTCCCTTTCGCCGACCCGGACAATTTCGTCAATGGCGAACAGAGTTGCATGCATTCTGTTGCATAGAAAAAAATTGGCGAATCGCCGTTTCGGCCTATGCTGATGGCCATGTTCGTTCGCTTTGCCACAGCGACCCTCCTCCTTGCCTCAGTCGTTTATGCGACGGCGGCGGGTCC
>JBMOHI010000199.1:0-4803 GCA_049317925.1 Terrimicrobiaceae bacterium | reverse complement strand
CCGATCTTTTTTTAGGATATTGACCGGCTCTGTGGCGCAGGTCGTAGAGCAAAAAACCTGTTGTTTTTGGTGTCCACCCTCGCCCTGCGTTTTTGTGTCTTCGAGCCGTCTCCGCTTGCAGTAACCTTTCTTTGATCCTATGAAAATTGCGCCGCCAAAGTTCTCCTGCTGCTTGTGGGTCGTGTTTTTCAGCATGACGCTCACGCACGGTCCTTTGTGTGGACAAACGACCGAGGAGCGCGAAGCCCAAGAAAAGCTGATTATGACTGAGCAGCGGCTTCGCGCAGCCGAGGCTAATGAGGTGACCCTGTTTGATCGCAGCGGTTATAGGCGAGTCGTTCACATTTATGGCGACAGCATTTCCCGGGGGTTCGGATTTGTGGAGTTTGAGGATCCGTCTCCTCTTAGCCGTATCCAGGATATTGCCGGGCTGCTCGCGAGAGAAAATGGAGTGCCGCAGTCTGAACTGGCGATTCGTTATGCTTGGTCGCAGGATCCGCGTCGCCTTGAGAACGAGATCCGTGCGGGAACGGTGCGGCCCGAGGATGTGGTTTTGTATCAAGACGCGGGCCCGCACGAGAACAACGCCGGACAAAGGCGGACTCGCTTGCAGGACTTTATCAATGCCGTACGACTGACCGATCCCCGCGTTGAGTTGATCCTGACCACGACCTTCGATTTCGATCCGCCGCCGGTATTTGAGAACTCCCGCTATGATGAACCAGTGGCTGGAAGCACCCTTTCTATGAACGCTGTGCTCCTTGAAGTTGCAGTTCGCGAAAATGTTCCCGTTCTGGACTGGAACTTGCAAATCGATGCCGCCGTTGCTGCCCTTGCACCCTCCGAAATTTTCCTCATGCACAACGATGGAGTGCATCCAAATGCGTTGGGCAATTTCGCGCTCGCGATTTCAATCCTTCAACATCTTGGAATCGAAATCAGGAGCTGGAACAGCGTGGTCAATGAGTTTGTTCAACTTGACAAAGAACATGTTAAAGTCCTGCGACTCATGCCTCCTTTGAAGCGGCTTGAAGTTGAACGCCTGCTTGCAGCTATCGTGAAGCAGGTTCAGGGATCCGGGCGGTCTGCAAAGCCTTGACCGGCGTCTCCGTTGGCAGTCCTTAAAGGTCGGTGGAATTCACCCATACACCCTCGCCGGACAGGTGCGACTCATCAAACTCCGTTTGGTCTGTGCGCAGCACGTCCAGAGCACCGGCTTTGATTCGTGGTAGAAAGATGAACGCCTTTCGACGATCGGGTCCGAGGACAATCTCCTTTTGCTCTCCCGGCAAGGAGTCGGTAGGATTGTCCCAGTATAAAGTTATCGGTTTTTCGCCTCGATACTCCAGTTGAAGCAAGAGTTCATCTTGATCTGGTATTCCTCCGTTAGGGACCACGATACATGCTATTGTTTTGTTATCGCACACAAAAGGCGTGAAATGCACCGGTTGTGTCGACTCCCTCGCGCCGTCAAATAGCCTACGCAAGCGGCTCTGTCGCACTTCGGGAGGATTGAGCAGCGGCACAAGGTCCTTTTCTATCCCGCTGGCAGATTCAAGCAATCGCGCTTCTAGGTAGGCGGTTACCACCACGTTTGGCTTGAAGGCCTTGAGCAAAGCGATCGGAAACTTTCCATCCGGGGTGGCCGGGCTGTTGTTGAGGTTAATAGAAATGACCTCCGAGAAAGACTCGCCGAGATAGAAGTTCATGCGGTCGGTGAAGGAGTCCCCAAGCAAAACCAACCGGGATTCTGTGACTTTCGGGTTGGCGAAATACTGCGTCTCGGGTTGGTCGGCTGCCGCCCGGGCGATAGCCGCGGGGAGAGCTGTGGGTTTCGTGTTAAATCCGCCATTCGGAACCCGTACCTGACTCATTTCCCTTAGCGGAACTCCCATCAGGCGACCGGCAGAAGTAGGGTAGAGCAGATCCAACTTGAATTCGTGAGCGGGAAATGAGGTGAGAGGCACGAGGCTGTGACTTGACCGCAACTGCTCGCAAAGTTTTTCGACAGCGAGGAACGCTCCTTCGTGCGTGGCGTGCCCATCAGTTAAAAAATAATAGCCGTCAGATCGTGTTGCGGCCTCACGTAGAGGCTGCTCGATCGCCACAAAGTTTGCTGCAAGACCCGGCCCAAGAGACTGCGCCGCCTGTCCGGTCGGCGAGACGTAATCGGAATCGAGTCGCGCGTGACTGGGCAGATATCTTTCCCCATAGGCAGTTGTCTTGGTGGGATAAAACATGAAGAGAAAAACCGCGCCCTGCTCGGCGAGCCAGTCGCGCCTTTCTTCCAGACCGATGCGCAACCGGCGCAGGTATCTCGCGGGGAGATGGCGTAACTCGGTTTTTGTGTCACCCGAGTCGAAAATCCAGCCATTCCTTCCGATCACCACACGCGGATGACTTGAGGATCGAAATCCGTAATAGAGGCTGGAATTGTAGCCCAACAGGAAGGGCTTACGCAGGGGGAAGTTATCCTTCACGAATGCATCGAAAGCGCGAAGGTATTGCGGCAGCGAGCCACTCCATTGCGGGGCTTTGGCCAGGTCGCGGTTTTCGTCGAAATCGGCCATCAGTCGCCAGCCAAAGATCAAGCCGATCCCATTCACGACCAGCAGGAGCAGCACCAGCAACGGACAGATAGTCCGGATCAGGGTCGTCGTTTTTCGGGGTGAGGAATCCATGGAGGGCTTCAAAACCGGAAGTAGATGAAGGACTGCAGGGTCGTGGCAGCGATGGCGCCGAAGGTGGCTGCGGTAATCGCGATGAACCACACGCTGCGTGCGACCTCGGTTGCAAGGCGATGTCCTGGCGTGAGGCTCTCCACCCAGCGAGTCAGCCGGGGCGCAACCGGCAAGGCCGCGATTATGCCAACCACGAGGGCGCTGAGTTGGAAGTAGTTCAAAGACTGCAACACGGCATCTCCGCTTGCCAGCCAGCCGCCGCCCAGCCACATCTGGTGGAGATACTGCATGGCCTGATCCAGCGACGTGCTGCGGAAGAAGACCCAGCCCATGCCCACGACGACGATCACATAAAGATGCCGCACCACGCGCGGGCATGCGGCCAATCCCTTCCCGAACGGCGTTCGTTCCAGCACCAGAAATGCCCCGTGCCACAGGCCCCAGATGAGGAACGTCCAACTGGCCCCGTGCCAGAATCCGCAGAGACAGAACACCAGCCAAAGATTGAGCGACGTTTTCCAGACTGCACCGCGGTTGCCGCCGAGCGGGATGTAAACATAGTCACGAAACCAGCGGGAGAGTGTCATGTGCCAGCGCCGCCAGAATTCCTGAATGCTTTTGGCCGCGTAGGGATGCTGGAAATTTTCCGGGAAATGAAATCCGAAAACCCGGCCGAGGCCGCGGGCCATGTCGGTGTAGCCGGAGAAATCGAAATAGATTTGCAGCGAAAAACAAATCACCCCGATCCAGGCGGCCGGGGCCGAAAGTTGATCCACCGGCAAGTGCATCAAGCGATCCGATGGCACGGCCAGCGTGTCGGCGATGAGCACCTTTTTGGCCAGGCCGATGAGAAACAACTCGAACCCGTCCGTGATCTCGGCCAGGCGGACTTTGCGGTTGCTCAGATCCGGCGACATCTCGCCGTAGCGGACGATGGGTCCGGCGATTAACTGCGGGAAGTTTGCTTTGAACAAGGCCAGCCGGAAAAGGGAACGCTCCACTTCCACATGACCCCGGTGGATATCCATCAAGTAACTGATGGCTTGAAAGGTGAAGAACGACACCCCGAGTGGTAGCGGGATATGAGAGAGGGGAAGCGGGCCGAGGTGGAATTTTGCCAGGACTGTGTTGAGCACTCCGATGAGAAAATCGAGGTACTTGAAAACGACCAGGACCAGGATGTTGATGGCAATGCCGGCCGTCAGCCAACGCTGGCGGACCGGTAACGTTTTGGCGTCGGAAATGCGAAGCCCCAGTTGGAAATTCAGAACGATGACCGCGACAAGAAGAATGACAAAATACGGTTCACCCCACGCGTAGAAGACGAGGCTGAGGGTCAGGAGCGCCGCGTTGCGCCAGGGCGTCAGGAAATAAAACGCCAGGGTAAGGGGCAGAAAAAAGAACAGGAAAGTGGGCGAGGTGAACAGCATCGCGGGCCGGCGTCAGGAATGCCTCTTTATGACTTCTCTGTTTCCGGAGATTCCGCCTGTTCCTCGTCGTCCTCCTCGTCCTCGATCTCATGCCGCATGGCTTTGGAAATGAAGGGCCGCACGAAGCCGTAGATGAGAAAACTGACGAACAGCACGGCCGGCACCCATTGGTAGAACATCGCGCCGACCAGAATGATGACGATGATGAGGAGAAAACGCGGCAGTGACCGTTTTGTGCGCCAGCCCAGTCCCTTGAAGCTCGGGTAGCGTACGTGGCTGAACATCATGAACGAGAGGAACAACATCAATCCGGCCAGCGCGAACTTCCACGCCCCGATTTCCTTCGAACCTTCCTCCATCCAAAGCATGAACAACGTGAGCGAAGCGATCACTCCCGCGGCGGCGGGGATGGGGAAGCCGATGAACTCGTTTGACGGTTTGTCATTCTTGGCGATGGCGTAGCAGTTGAACCGCGCCAGCCGCAGGACGCCGCAGAGCAGATAGACGAAGGCGATCAGCCAGCCGGCCCGGGCAAAGTCCCGCAGCACGATCTGATAAACCAACATGGCCGGGGCAATGCCGAAGGAGACGACATCGGCCAGCGAATCAAACTCGCGCCCGAACGGGCTTTCTTTTCCGCCCAACCGCGCCAGCCGTCCGTCGAGCAGGTCGAATACGCACGCGCCCAGAAT
>JBMOHI010000198.1:0-4816 GCA_049317925.1 Terrimicrobiaceae bacterium | reverse complement strand
GAGTCTAGACCCGCGGGCGGCCATTTGTCATGCGCTAATAACCTGCTTTTTGCAGAGCCCCGACCGCCACCCGCGCGGTTTCCGCGATGTCGTCGCTGGTATGGGCCAGCGAAAGAAATCCAGCCTCGAACTGCGAGGGCGCGAAATAGACCCCGCCCTCCAGGCAGGCGTGGAAGAACTTGGCGAAGGCCGCCCGGTCGCTGCGTTGGGCGTCAGCCAGGTTGCGCACCGGGCCCTCGCAGAAATAGAGGCAAAACATTGAGCCGATGCGGTGGAAGGTGAGCGGTTTTCCGGCGATGGCGGAACGGACGCGGTCTTCGAATTCCCTGCCGATTTCCTCCAAATGCGACCAGCCGCCGCGCTCGATGAGTTCGCGCAACTGGGCCAATCCCGCCGCCATGGCCACGGGATTTCCCGAAAGCGTGCCGGCCTGATAAACCGGTCCGTCGGGCGAAAGGTGGTCCATGATTTCCGCCCGTCCGCCGAAGGCTCCAACGGGAAGCCCGCCGCCGATGACTTTGCCCATGGCAGTGAGGTCAGGCGTGATGCCGTAGATTTCCTGCGCTCCGCCCGGCGCGAGCCGGAAACCGGTCATAACCTCGTCAAAAATGAGCAGCGTTCCGTCGCGGTCGCAGAGAGCGCGGAGTTCCTGCAAAAATCCGGGTTCGGGCAAATAAAGGCCCGCGTTGGCCGGGACGGGTTCGAGAATGAGGCCGGCGATCTGGCCTGGATTGGCAGCGAAGGCGCGGCGGACGGCCTCGATGTCATTATAGGGAACCGTAATAGTGAGATCAGCCAGCGCCGCCGGAACGCCCGCGCTGTCGGGCTGTCCGTGGGTGAGCGCGCCGCTGCCCGCTTTGACCAGCAGGGAATCCACGTGTCCGTGATAACAGCCCTCGAACTTCAAAATTTTGTCGCGTCCGGTGAACCCGCGGGCCAGCCGCACGCAGCTCATGGTGGCTTCGGTGCCGCTGTTGACCATGCGGACTTTTTGCACGGAGGGAACCAATTCGCAGATGGTGCGGGCCATTTCGACTTCGAGCGGATTGGGAATGCCGAAGCTCAGGCCGCGCGAAGCGGTGCCACAGACAGCGGCGATGACGACGTCGGGCGCATGACCAAGAATGGCCGGTCCCCAGGTGCCGACATAGTCGATCAATTCGCGTCCATCCACGGTGGTGATCCGCGATCCTTGCGCGGCGGAAACAAAAAACGGCTCGCCGCCAACGCCGCGGAAAGCGCGTACCGGGGAGTTGACGCCGCCGGGGATGAACTGTCGGGCGGCTCGGAAGAGATCCTGCGAAATCGTGGACATGATTTACCATGAAGACCATGGAGGGCATGGAGGGAAGAAAATACCGCAGCGGATCTTTTCTTCATGGGCATCATGCCCTTCACGGTGAATCATTCGTCCTATGGCAGGCACATCGCCCACTTTAGAGAGAAGGCTGGCCTGCCGGGAACGCCCCGCCGGACGTCCGGCTCTGCGCATGCGCTGGGAGGATTTGCTTTTTCTTCACTGGGCCTGGGATGCCGCCGCCATTCAGAAAACCCTGCCGGAGGGATTGCAGGTTGATGTTTTCGAGGGGAGGGCCTGGCTGGGAGTGGTGCCGTTTTTCATGCGGCGGGTCCATCCGGTGGGACTGCCGTGCGTGCCGTGGCTCTCGGATTTTCTCGAACTCAATGTGCGCACCTACGTCCACGATGCGAAGGGCACGCCAGGCGTCTGGTTCTACTCACTGGCCTGCGATCAGCCTGTCGCGGTGGAAATCGCCCGGAGGTTCTTTCATCTCAATTATGTGCATGCCCGGATGAAGGCGGAGCGGGGGGAGAACGAAGTGGTCTATTCATCCCGTCGTCAGGCCCAAACGTCAGCCTACCGTTATGCGGCGGATGGCCCGCCCGCGGAGGCGCAGCCCGGCACGTTGGAGTTTTTTCTTTTGGAACGTTACGTGCTTTTTTCGACCGGTCGCGACGGACACATCTACTCCGGGCGGGTGCATCATGCGCCGTATCAATTCGCTCCGGCGCGGGTAGAGGAGTGGAGTTTCTTGCCGGCGGTGGAGGACGGATTTGCGGATTCCGGGAGGCCGCCCGACCATGGGCTTTTTTCGCCCGGCGTGGATGTGGAGGCGTGGGCGATCGCGTCAGCCTAACATTTCGTCCGCCGCCCGCGAGCAACCGCGGGGCAGCGCGGCGGGGTCGCGGCCGAGGAGTTCGAAGTCTTCCCCGCGGCGGATGGCGAGATCGCGGGTTTGGATGGCGCAGCAGGATCCGGTGTTGGCCAGGTCGAAGATGCGTAACACGCCGGTGCCGCCGTCGGGAACTTCGCGTTCGGTTTCGGGATCGATGACCAGGGCCCGGACCCAGGGAGCTCCGAGATGGGGATGGCCCAGGCCTTGGGTGTAAAACTGCGAACTCAGCTCGGTCATGCCGTATTCGTTCCAAACCGATTCTCTTGGCAGGCCGAGTTTTTCTTCAAAGAGCCCATAAAGATCCGCCTTGGGGAGATCGCGCCGGGTGCCCTTGTAGCCGCCGGTTTCCACAGCGATGGTGCCGGGCGGGAGGGAAAGAGTGCGGTCGCCCAGCCACTCGAACAAATCGAGAAAGGCCAGGGCGGTGCCGAAGAGCACAGGAGGAGAAGCCTCGTGGTGGCTTTCCCGGGGGGAAGAGCGACCGGAGATCTCTTCGACTTTGCTGCAAAGCGAATCCCAGTTTCCTAGAAAGAAATTCTCGCCCGGAGCCAGCCATCCGGCCATGCAGGACAGCGAGGAATAGGGGGCATTTTCCGGGGTGGGCATGAGGCAAAGGACATTCTCCGCAGGCAGTCCGGCCCGTTTCCATCCGCCGAGGGCGGCGGCACGGTAGAGGTCAAGGGTTTGAAAATGGTGTTGGCCATATCCTTCGCCGGTCGTCCCGCTGGTGCGGAAGGTGCGGATGGTTTCTGTCGCCGGAAAGCAGCGCAGGGCGGTCTGGCGATAAGCGGTCAGCGGAATGGCGGGAATTTCGCGCCACGATGCCGCGCCGGGAAATGATGCGCAATATGCGTCATAGGGTGCGCAGGCGGCCCGCTGCCGGGCGTGGAGTTCGAGAATCAAATCGTCAAAAAAGCCTTCTCCTGACAGAAGAAATGCCAGTATCTTTTTCTCAATCGTCCCGGAACCCCCAGACTGGCTCAATTTCTGCTCTGACATGGCATTATGACAAAATTGTCACACACAGTCCGGCGGGATTCCAAGTAGAGAGATTCCCCACATGCATCGGTTCCGGCTCCAGATTTGCATTTTGCTCGCCCTCGGCGTCCTGACGGGACCCGCCCGGGCCCAAAAGCCGACACCGCCCCCGGCCGGGCCCAAGGTCAGCACGCCGGCTACCGCTTCGGCCAACGACCAGAATCTGACCGCCGACGAACTGGCCGTCAATGCGAGGTCCCTTTATACTCAGGGAAAATACGCCGAGGCGGCGGCCTTGTATCAGAAATTTATCACGGACTACGGCAAATCCGTGGAAGCCCAGACAGCGGTGCGGGGGATGCGGTATCCGCTGGCAATGTGTTTGGTCCAGTTGCAGAAATTCACCGAGGCCAAGGATGCCATCGCCGCCGCTCTGGCCAGCAATCCACCCATTGATCAGCAGTTCCGGCAGGAGTTGATTTTTTGGAAGGGCGTCTGCGAGATGGACGACAAGGAATACGAGACGGCGCGCAAGACCCTGGAGGAATTTCTGACCCTGTTTCCACCGGGCTCGGAGCGCAATCCGAATTACGTGAAGCAGTTTCCCGCCATTCAGAAAGTTCCCGAAGCCGCGTTGCTCATCGGCACCTGCTTTTTGCTGGATGAAAAGTACAAGGAGGCGGCGGAGTATTACGCTAAGACCGCCGCCGGCTTCTCCCCGGTAAATCGCGGACGGGCCACCGTGCTGGAGCTTTACTCTCTTTTGGAGGCCAATGAGGAAGACAAGGCGATGGCCCTCCTGATGAAGGAGTTTCCGCAAATGGACGATCTGATCCAGTTGGTCACGTTCCAAACGCTCGCGCTCGATCTGGGATCACGCTTTCTCGACAAAAAAGAGATGCGCAAGGCCATCATCTGCCTCCAGCGCATTTGGACTTCCGACCGTTTGCGCAAGCATCAGGAAAGCCGGCTGGCCGATCTCGAATCCAAGCTCCAGGCGGCCGAGGCCAATCCGGCGGGGGATCCCTATACGAAATTTCTCTACGGTCAGATGATCGCCAAGGTGAAGCGGGAGATTGAGAATTTTCAAAAGATCCCGAACTTCGATTCCGCCCTGCGCCTGCGCCTGGCCACGGCTTATCAGGGCATGAAACGGTATCGCGAGTCGGCCCTCATCATGGAGGCCATGCTCAAAGAAATGCCGCCTGATCCGCTGGTCGAGAACGCCTCGGTGAATTTGCTGCAGTGTTGGAACGAGATCGAACGGTGGCCGAAATCGGTCGAGGCCGCGCAGGCCTTCGTGGCGAAGTTCCCCCAGTCGAAGAGCGTGCCGCTCGTGCTCTATCTTGAGGGCACCGCGCAGCAGAAAGCGTTTCAATACAACGACGCGGTCGTGACCTTTGACGAGATCACGAAGAAATATCCCACCTCCGAATTTGCTGCCCGGGCGCAGTTCATGAAGGGGTTCTCGCTTTTGCAGGCCGAACGCAACAAGGAGGCCATCGCGGCCTTTGAGGAATTCGGCAAAAAACATCCCAAGCACGAAATGGCCGACGCAGCCGCCTACTGGCGGGGAATGGGCTATTCACTCGACAAGCAATTCGCCCGCGCCCGCGAGGTGATGGATGAATACCTGCGCGATT
>JBMOHI010000197.1:0-4833 GCA_049317925.1 Terrimicrobiaceae bacterium | reverse complement strand
CCGGCTGGATCTGGCTGGCCTCCTACGCGCGGTTGTTTCCGCCGGGGCCCTTCGAAGCAAAAGCCATTTACGCCATCGCGCCGGACGGTCCAAACGAAATGGGCAATCCGGTTTATCGCTGGGGAAATGCGGTGAAGGTGATGGACGAGGCCACCGGCCGCAACGCTCTGGGGATGGCCGGCGGGGAATTCAATTGGATGATGGTCAATCGCTCGGATGATGGGATGGTTTATTCGCTCGCGTTTGCCGACAAGCCGGAGCTGCCCCAGGATGGAGCGCGGTGGATGGGCGGCAATGTGCTCTTTGGTTTTGCGGGGCAAACCTCCGCCGCGCCGGCGCCACTAAACGCGCCCAAATGGCATGTTGTGCTGCCGGAAAGATCGGTGGGGATGTCACCCATCCCCGGCGGTCCCGGCGGTGTCCTCGTCGGCATCGGCCCGACCAAACGCGGAACCATCGGCCACTATACCAAGGACGGCTTGCTCATCGGCAGCTTTCAGGTTGCCGCGAGATTCGGAGACGATAACCCGCCGAACCTCGCTTCCGGAGCCCTGGACGCTTTCATGGCCGTGAATTGCCAGCGTGATCCCCGCGATGGCGTCCTGGATGTTTTCGCCGAGGACAACTGGAATCAGCGGCTGATCTGGTACCGGGTGGACGACAGCCGGATCGAGACCAGGACCGGAACCCTCACTGCCGGGGTGGCGGGGGAAAACCGGTATAACCTCACGGTTAATGGAGGCATCAGCAATGGCCGCTATCCGGCCGGGGCCGTGGTCCATATCACGGCGGCCACTCCACCGCCCGGCAAGGCTTTTGCCGGCTGGACGGGAGACACCGCCACGGTGGCGAATCCCTCCTCGGCCAATACCACGGTAACCATGCCGGACGGAGCAGTTACACTTACCGCGACTTACGATTGGGCGAGGGGTAATGATTTGGTGCGCTTCTTTACGCTGGAGGGCAGTGAACACCGGGTGCTGAATTGTATTTTTGAAGGAAGCAACGGCGATCCGGTTACCGGACCCTATACGCCATTCTATGTTGTTCCCGCCATCCCCCCGCCCGGTTGGACCGAGATCAATGTCAATCTTGGCAATTATCGCTATCTGCGTTTCCGTGATCCTGAAACCAACGGGATGATTGCCGAGATTGAGTTTCATCGTAACGGGCGCAAACTAACTGGAACGGGCTTCGGTACTCCCGGATCGTGGGGCAATGAACCACATCGCACTTTTGCGGCGGCCCTCGATGGCGACACCACCACATTCTTCAATGGACCAGCCGGCCGGAATACCTATGTCGGGATTGACAGCCTGGGGGTCAGCGCCGCGGCCAAAACGCTGACCGTTAACGGGGGCAGCGGCAGCGGGCGGTATGATGTAGGCACGACGGTTCCCGTCGCAGCCGATCCGCCCGTGGCGGGTCAGGAATTCAAGGGCTGGGAGGGTGACACCGTCATTCTTTCCAATCCCTTTGTTGCCGCCACCACGGCAATGATGCCCTCGTTGGACGTCGCGATTTCGGCGACCTATCGGCCGCTGGCGGTCGCGCCCACGCTGCTCCGCGCCGCGTTACGCAGAAACCATGGCCGGGGCAATGTGGTCGATTTTGCGGTTTTCGGGGCGGACAGCACCAGTAACGTGGAGGGCAGGCTGGCGAATGCGGGTGGGGCGCATGATCTCCGGCTGGAGTTCGATCAGGAGGTCACGGCGGGTCGGGTTGTGGTTGAGGCAGGCACCGCCACGGTCTCGTCGGTGCAAGTCAGCGGTCGGACGGCTGCAGTGGCATTACGCGGAGTTTCGGACAGACAGAAGGTCACCTTGCGGCTGGTTGACTGGTCCAATGGCAATTCTCCCGCCATGGCGCCCACGCCGCTGGCCATTCGCTTTCTTCGCGGCGATGCCAACCGCGATGGCATCGTCAATTCGGTTGATCTCGCCATCGTCCGCGGGGCGTATGGAAAATCCTGGGGGCAGGCCGGCTACAGTGCCGCCGCCGATATCAAACCCGATGGATTGGTTAATGCCGGGGATGTGAGTAATCAGCGGAACAACAACGGGCGGAGCGTTTCTCCGTAGATATTCTTGGTGTCACGAAATGAGAGGGTATTGCGCGCTTCTCATCGTCCCCCTTCTGTTTTCCAGTGCCTCTGGTCAGGTCACCCCCAGACTGGTTAATTCTCTCAATGACACCCCGCGGGTAAGTGTCCAGCCCGGTCTCGGATGCTTTGACCGGAGAAAAGCCCGCCTGTGCGGTTGAGGCCCTCGCCCCGGAGGTCTGATTTCCGGCCACCGCGGCAGGGTCCCCGCCTTCCGGCGAAAGGCGTTCGGATCGGTCGGAAACGTCCGGAAAGCTCAGAAATTCAAGCACATCGCGTGTCCGAGGATCATTTCCAAAAGCTCAACCGGTAGCGATTCGGAAGATCGGCCACCACAATATATAGTGTTTTTTCTTGTCAGGCGGTTTCCCGGCCCGATAAATTCCGATTTTCACCTCTAGCGGAGTTCCCATGTATCTTCAATCTCTCGAAATGTTCGGTTTCAAGTCGTTCGCGCCGCGAACGATTCTTAACTTTCACCGCGGGGTAACCGCCGTGGTCGGTCCCAATGGTTGCGGCAAGTCGAACGTGCTGGATGCCATGCGCTGGGTGCTGGGCGAGCAGTCGGCCAAGGCGCTGCGCGGGGGCGAGATGGCGGATGTGATTTTCAGCGGGACGGACAGCCGGCAGGCGCTGGGCATGGCCGAGGTGTCGCTCACTTTTGCAGAGTGCGAGAAAGAATTGGGTGTGGAGTGGAATGAGGTCTGCATCACCCGCCGGGTTTATCGCGACGGGAAGAGCGAATATTTTCTCAACAAAACGCCCTGCCGTTTGCGCGATATCCATCAACTTTTCATGGATACGGGCGTGGGCCGCAGTGCGTATTCGATCATGGAGCAGGGCAAGATCGACTTGATCCTGAGCAGCAGGCCGGAGGACCGGCGGGCCATTTTCGAGGAGGCCGCGGGTATTACGAAGTACAAGGCGCAGAAAAAAGAAGCGCTGCGCAAACTGGAATACACCGAGGCGAATCTGCTGCGCGTGCAGGACATCATCAAGGAGGTCCGGCGGCAGATCGGTTCGCTGCAACGTCAGGCGGCCAAGGCGCGGCGGTATCAGGCGCTGATGCAGGATCTCCGGATTTTTGACACGCATCTTTCCCACAAAAACTATGGCGAACTGGGGTCCGAACTCGGGGCCATCCGCCAGGAGTTGTCGCAGGGTGAGGAAGCGCGCGGCATTCATGAAACGGAGATCGTGCAGCAGGAGTCCGAGCTTTCCGGTTTCCGCGCCCGCATGGAGGAACTCGACGCGCAGGCCACGGGGGTTCGGGACGAGATCCAGACGTTAAAGAATCGTGTCTTCTCCGCTGAGAATCGCGTGGCGACCAATGCCGAGCGCAGCGAGGAGGCCCGCTCGATGATTGAACGACACCGCCTCGACATTGCTTCGGCGGAGGAAAAATTGCGGACGCAGGAAAACCAGATCGAGCAGACCGATCAGCTTCTGGCCCGGATGCTGGAAACACTCGGTGCCCACGAGCAGTCGCTCAACGAGCAAAGCGAAAAAGTCCGTCAGGCCCGCGAGGAGCGGGGGCTGGCTGATCGTCAGATCCAGGAGACCGGGTCGGAGATCGCCCGGCTGGAGGGACGGCTGGGTTCGCTGCGTAATGATATCTCCGCGGCCGCGGGACGGCGGGAAGCGGGCGAAACGCGCCTTCGACTTTTGCAAGGTGAGTCCGATGCGGCGGCGCAGGCGGCGGGGGATTTTGGAGCGAGGCTGGCTGAGATCGTGGCGCGGACGGAAACGACGAAACAGGATCTCGAGCGTTCGCAGGCCGAACAGGCCGAGGCGCAACTGGGTTATGAGTCCTCGCAGATTGCCCGGCAGGAAGCTGAGAACGCGTTGAACGCCGTCTCCAAGGAGGCCGCGGGAATTGAATCGCGTCTGGAGATTTTGCGTCAGCTCCAGGAAGAGGGCGAGGGTTTTGACGAGGGCACGCAGTCCGTCCTACGCGGACTAGACAACCCCGATCTCTTTAAGCCTGCCATCGACGGCGCCCTCGCGGATCACATTCAAGTCGATCCCCGCGACATTCCGGCCATCGAAGCCGCGCTGGGCGGGGCCTTGCAGGCCATTATTTTCAAGGACACCAGCGTGGCGGAAGCCGCCATGCTGGCGCTAAGCGGTCAGAAGCTGGGCAAGGCGGCGATTTTTCCGCGGGAATGGATTTCCGCCAATCCCTCCGGTCCTTCTGAATTGCCCGAAGGGGCACTCTCGTGGGCGGCCGATTCTTTGAACGGCGAGGGCACCGGCCGGGAACTGGCTTCGCTTCTGCTGGCCAATATCGTCATTGTCGAAAACCTCGAGACCGCCTTCCGGGTGAAAGCGGCAAACCCCGCGCTTGGCGTGGCCACCCGCGGCGGGCAGTTCATCAGCCGCGAAGGACTTGTGCGCGGCGGGCAATCGGGTGAAAACACCGGCCAGTCCGTCCTCGTCCGCAAGGCCCAGATTGCCGAACTCGACCGCGATCTCGCCACGATCATCGAAAAGCTGGCCCATCACAGCGCCGTCCGCGCCCGGGCCCTGCAAGCCCTTGACGACGCGCAGGAACGCCTGCTCGCCGCCCGTGAGAGCTATCAGCGCGCCCAGGTGGAAAATGCGTCGATCCAAAACGAGCAAAAGCTGGCCGAGCGTCAACTGGCCGACCTGGAAAACCGCCGGGCCGCATTTGCGCACGAGACCGTGCAGTTGGGCGAATCCCTGCGGGCCAGCCTCGCGCACGTGCAAAA
>JBMOHI010000196.1:0-4847 GCA_049317925.1 Terrimicrobiaceae bacterium | reverse complement strand
GGCGCAACTGATCACGGTCTCGACGTAGTTGGGATGAATCTCTGGCTTCATGGAAGAGGAAGAACGTAGCGAAAAATCTCCGCGGCGCAATCTCTTTTAGCCCGCCTTCTCCGACCGGGAGGCTTTCGAGCCGATTCAGGCGGAATCCCGCCCGCCGCCGTAGTCCTGCGGTTCGATGAGGGAAGAGATGGTTTCGGCAGATTTCGTTGACTTGGGTCACCAAATCCACCAGTTTCCGATTCATGCTCCGTTCCGCAGGATATCCGCTGATTTTTCTGGCGATGTTCTCCCTCTTCGGCGGCCACTGGGCAGCCCTCCAAACTGTGGCATGGACGGGCATGCTCATCGAGTACTCCAAGAATGCGACGTTCGTCGACGCGGTCTCGAAAACCTTCGGCGGCGAGGCACCCTGCTCAATGTGCCGGTCGATTGAATCCGAGAAAGCAAAAGAATCCCGCCTTCCGAGCGTTGTGAAATCGGACAAAAAATTCGACGCGTTCCCGATCCGCCCGGGCGTGACAACCCCGCTTCCCCCGGTGAATGAGTTTTCCTACGGACCGATCTTCGACGAGGCCGCGTGCCTCCGCCCGGCTTCACCTCCCGCGCCGGTTCCCATAGTCGCTTAGGCGCAATTCCACAGCCATGGCATGGGCCTTCTGCCCATGCAATTTAAAGCCCGGGCCCGAGGCCCGTGACAATTAAGCTGCGCGGAGAATCCCGTCCGAACCACGGACACCGCTTCGGGATTCTCCGGGGAGACATCAACCAGCCCGCGCCACCGCGCGACGGGGCTCTCTCCATGCGCTTGAAGCAAAAAAGCACTATTATGAATCTTACAAAATACCTCCTCATCGCAGCCACGCTCTTCGCGGGACTGCTCAACGCTTCGGCGCACGTCAGTGTTTCCGGGGATCGCACTCTGAACTCGGGTAACGCGATCGACGGGCAGACCTTCACCAACAATCTGCGCACGGTTTCCAGCAGTTTCGGCTGGGCCGATGGCACGGACGCCAACTGGGGCGATTCGCACCGGCTCACGGCGTTCAAGTTCACCCTGGGTACCATCCAGGACGTCACCATCACTGTCGCGAGAAGAAATGCTGCGGGTCAAACGGGAGCCACCAATTCCCTACTGACCGCCTTTTCGCTCTACCAAACCTCGGATTACCAGGGCAACGGCGTGTTGCATGACACCTCTGCGGGGTCGGTGAATTACTACACCACCAACTTCGGCACCGGCGCCACCGGCGAATCCTTCACGGATACCGGCAGCTATGTTGCCGGCGTGTGGACACCGGGAACGCTGAACGGAGCACGAGATATCGGCGAATCGTATACCGATGCGAATAGCAACGGCGTTTACGACGGACCCGGCGTCGGAGGTTCGGGCAAGAAGGGAGCCTTTCTCGCGGTCAATACCTGGATCGTCTTCGACAGCAATCCAGTGGCGGCGAGCAGCCTCTCGACGACATTCAACTACGTCGGCTACGCAGCAGATGGAACCTCGGCCAACTTCGGCGGGGCCGGCGGGATCGTCGGAGACGGGGCGGCCGATGGAAGCGTGACCAAGACCTTCTCCGGTCTGGCGGCGGGCGACTACTATCTCTTCGCCGGCGGAGCGAACTACTTCGCGCAGGATACAGAACAGGCCATCAACGGCGCGTCCTTCAACGCGTTTCCCACCTACGGGATTGGAGTGACAGTCGGGGCGGTTCCCGAGCCGACCACTGGCGCCCTTATCGCTTTGGGCACTGGGGCACTGGCTCTTCTGCCCCGCACGCGAAATCGCAAATCCTGAAAACACAAATTCCCGCCATCCCGGCCCGTTCGCGGGCCGGGACCGGGACCATTTCAAAGTGATAAATTTGTTTTCAACTAACGAAAAACACCCGGATTCCCGGGCGATGCATTCCTGCCGATTGGTTGGCGGGGACATCCCGCCGCGGGGGCCGGTGTTTTCCCTCCTCGATAAATGCACCGGCTTCACCTTGGTCGAGTTGCTCGTCGTGATGGCGATTGGGGCGGTGCTGTTCACGCTGGGTATCACCGCGGCCTCGGGAGCCATGGACCGGGCGCATTCCACCAAATGCCTGAGTTCATTGCGGCAAGTTGGGATCGCGCTGCAACTGTACACCGGCGACAATGCCGGAAGGTTGCCGGATACCGGGCATGTCCGCGCTGCCGATGGCAGTTCGCTTTCCTGGACGAATACGCTCTCGTCCTATCTGAGCACGAATTTCATCGGACGGTGTCCGGCCAACCGCAAGTCGCCCATGGCCGTCACTTACGCCTGGAATGACCTGCTGGTGGAAACCAACGGAGTCGGAATCCCGCTCACGCGTTGCCGTCAGCCGTCCGCCACACTCGCTGTCGCGGAAGCTTCGGATGCCTACACGTCCGAACACTTCCATTTTGCCTCGGCCCGCACCCGGGTCACTTTCAATCAGTTCAAGACAGACGTCGGCGTCGAACGGCACAACACGTTTGCCAACTATCTTTTTGTGGATGGCCACACTGAGCTTCTTTCGCCCGACGAAATCCGGAGCCGCCTCAACTCACCCAACAGCACGTTTCTTCAACCATGAAAAAGTTTCTCACCCTCTTTGCCCTCGCCATCACTCCGTGGACCGTTCGGGCCCACGACCATATCGAAATCGGATTGGATGCCGGCCAGACCCAGCTCGTGAGAGTCGCCGGGCAGATGGAGCAGTTGATGACCTATTTCCCTTCCGGCGAGATACCCAGTGCCGACACGGCTTCGTTTCCGGGCGGTGCTTTTGCCACGGTGCTCACCTTCAGTGCGTTCGACAACACGTCCCCGCCTCCGAATGGTGCTCTGGTCCGCATCGAATTGATCTCGGTGAACGGTCCCGACGATGGCGCATTTTCTTTTTGGGAGGCCGGTGCTGCGAGTCCGACCTGGACGCGAGCGTCAGGTTGGGAGACCTCTTTATCGGACAAGCCCTCCCTTTTTGCCAGCGAGGACGAAACGGGTTACGGCCATATCCATGGTCGGGTGTTCAGCGTCAACAAACCCGGGGTTTATGACGTAACGTTCCGGGCGGTCGATACCACGGGAGCGTATGCCAGCAGCGATACGATCACCATCCGCTTCACCGCGGTAAATTCGCCGCAACTTGCCATCGGCTCCCAAGGTGGAAACATCAAACTCACGTTCACCAGTCGCGCCAACCTCGCCTATGATGTGCAAAGCTCGACCACGCTCCAAACAAACAGTTGGACGACAATTGATACGCTCGACGGCACTGGTGGGCAGGTCGAGTTTTCCGAATCTTTGAACAACAGGCCGAGAGTCTTCTACCGGATTGTGGAATACCAGTAGGCGGCAGCGTTTTCCGACGCGGGGATCGCAGCGGTCCGGCGGCTGTCCCATCGAAGAACGAAGGGGCTGCACCCGTTATGAACCCGCTTAGTCGGGATTGTAGGTCCCGCCGTACCCCGGTTGATAGAGCGGCAGACCGCAGACGTGGGAAATAGCCTGGAAGTCCGAATCAATGGAATAGACCCGGCACTCTTGTTTCAATGCGATGCTGGAAATAAGCACATCGTTCCAAGGCACGGTCACGCCCTTGCTGCGCAGGGTCCAGGAAAGCCGGACCGCTTGATCCCACTGCTGATCCTTCATCGGCAAATAGGGCACCGTGCTCAGCGAACTCAACCATTTTGTCCGGCTGTCGGCACGGAGTGCTCCGAGGATTTCGAGTTTTACCGGACCGCAAAACGCGGCTTGATACTCGTCAAGGAGGCTGCGGAGAGCCACCTTGACGAGCAAGTCTCCCTTGAGTTTGGCCGCCTCGATCCAGACGCAGGAATCCACCAGAACCATGGCGGCTATTTGTCGAACTTCTTGGGATCGTAATCCTCGTCGAAGGAGCCGGCAAAATCGCCCTCCATAAGCCTCTTGCCGAATTCCCTGGCCTTGGCCCTCTTCACAAACTCGGTGACGGCCTTGGCCACGGCAGGACTCTTCTTGGACTCGCCGGTCAGCAAGGCCAAGTCGTTCAAAACGCACTCTTCGATGTCAACAGTGATCCTCATTTGTCGAAAGTATGCCATCCACGACGAGAAACGCAACAAATAACATCAAAAGAAATCCTATTTCTCATCATTTTGCATCGAAATCCATTGCCGATACGCGAATGGTGAGATTTCCGATGGTTTGATTTCGCTGCGCCCGCCCCAGAAGACATTCGTGTAACTCACCGGGATCCCCACGCTTTCCAAATGCCGGTCAATCGCCGCCTTGTGTTCGAGCACGCGGTCCCGGTCGGTGCCGTGCGCCACGGCCATGATGTTGACGTTGTTGAACTCCGGGCCCCCTTCGCGCCAGTAGCAATGCGTGAGCACCTCGTGACGACCGGCTTCGCTGCCGGCCTCGATTTCGCGTCCGGGCGGAACGGCCCAATGAAAGAGGGCGTTGAACCGCGTTACTCGCGTCCCGGTTTGGTTGGGTTTGACGTGTTCGAGAAAGGTGGAAAACCGGCCCACCAACTTGCGGGCGGCCAGCGATTCGGCCACGGCAAAAAATTCGTCGATCGAGACCCCGGCTTCAGCCGCGCGCGCTTCCCAAACCGGCTCGCGGATTTCCTCCGGGGCGAATTCCCGCTTCAGCGCGGTGAGGATGCGCCATTCGTGATCGGTCAATTTGATCGTTTCGACCACATGCATCTTGGCCTTCGCGGCCGATTTGTCGCCGGGTTCGATGGTCTTGCGGCGAACATGGCCCACGCCGAGGGCAAAAATCCCCTTGGCCGGCATAAGCCGGTAGGACTCCGCGCCGGTGATCCGACACAAAAGCTGGCAGTGTTCATCGAGGGAAAATCCGG
>JBMOHI010000195.1:0-4852 GCA_049317925.1 Terrimicrobiaceae bacterium | reverse complement strand
AATCCTTTGTCCACATACTTTTTGGCCATCCGATAGGACGTATCCTCGGCCTCCGCCGGGTCAGCTTGAAGGTGGTTCGCCCCGAAAAAACTCAAAACCAGAAAGGCTGCCGCGGATAGGATGCGTGGATTCATGACGGGCAAGTAACGTTTTGCGGTTGCTAGCAAAATCAGCGGCCTTGGTCGAGGGCAATCTTCACCGATTTGTCGGCCAGGGCTTTGAGTTTGCTGACATTTTCCTTCGAAACACTTTGTTCCTTGCCGATGGAAACAATCGGCAAGGCATCTTGGAAGGCCACGGGGAGGCCGCTGACCCGCGGATGCGCCAGCACGTCCGGAGGAAGCGCGGCGATTTCTTTGCCCAGCGCCCCGACCAGAAGCGGTTCGCGCAGGACGTTGGAGACTTCAGGGTTGTACGTCCCCTCAAGATAATACGTCACATGGCGCGCGCCCTGCATCCAGCCGGCCGCGATGATCAGGGTGCGGGAAGCTGCATTTTCCGGCTTGTTCAGGATTTTCATGATATCGGCCTGGAGAAATCCCAGTTCGAGAAACACATCGAGCCATTTGCCCTTGTTGGCATTTTCGCGGACGAGGCGGGCGCGCTTGAGTTCCTCATCGCCGGCCCCGAGTTTCTTGGCAATGCTTTCGATCTGGGTGGCGCAGGAATTAAGCTTTTCGACATCCTGTGATTTCACCGCCACGAGGCCGTCGGCGATTTTGATCCCGAGCGCCAGGGCGGCCGAGGTCTTGTCCGGGCAACTGTTTCCATCCACGTCCACCGCCACCGCATCATAGATCTTGTCCCACTGGATTTTTTTCCCCTTCGCCGCCAAATCAATCGCCAGCATTTTGTCATACGGGCTGGGCAATGGCAGACGGGCCGACTGGGCCGTGGAGGGATCGAAGGCTGGTTTGGGGGGGCCGTCTTTCTTTTCTTCCTGCGCCAGAACCACGACAGGCAGGAAAACAAGGGGAAAAAGTTTCAGCAAAAATCGCGTGTGCATTGGGATATAATGGGCTAACCGGATTTCTGCTTGTAATGACTTTTCCCGACATGGAAACAAAAATTTCATCCGTTGTCCGGCCTGGGCTGGCGGTTGCTTCCCTGTCACTGCTGACCGTTCTGATGATGGCAGGATGCGAAGGGCGCGAGGTCAGCCTGCAAAAAGAACTGGCCGAACTGCGGGAAAAGGCCCGACTGGCCCAGGAGGAACTCAGTCAGTCGGTTCGCGAGAAAGCTGCGACTGAGGAAAAGCTTTCCCGGGTGCAGTTGCAAACCACCGAAACCCTGCGGGCCAATTTTGAGTCAACCCGCCGCCGTCTCGAACAGGATCTAATATCGAGCTTTCCCGGCTATCGTCCGGCCGAAATCAACACCGGGCGGCTCGCCTATGTGTACGATACCAGCGAGCCCTACCGGCTCCTGCTCGAGGTGAAACTCCGACCGGCCTCATCCTCCGCCCTCACCCCCGACGTGCCTCCCCTCGTCTTCGAGGCCAGGGCAGGCGCGGACGGCATCTGGCAGACTCCCACCCAGGCCGCGCTGCGCGGGATGCTGGCGGCGAGTTCCGCCCAGGCCGCCAGCGAGTCGCGCACTCCCAATCGCCCCCCGGAATCCTCCAAGCCACCTGCCTCGAACGCGAGGACCATCAACTGGCCGTCTTCCGGTCCGGCCCAGCAACCTGCGATACCCACCGGTGCCCCCTCCGGCAATACCCCACGTGCCAGCGAAAGTTACGAAATTCGTTTCAACGACTGATTCCGCTTTGCCCGCCGCTGTCTCCCCACCGGAACCTCACGGACGCCAGCACGGATTCTTCGACAGGCAGGACGGATGAGCGGGCCCCTTCGTTTCCGTCATTTTGAGGTTGTGACCCGCCCGGACGGATCTCCGTGGATTTTGGGGACGGGAAAAACCGGTCTGACCTACAAGGCGTATGACACCAACCTCTATTGTCATGTCGCACTGAAAGTCATCGCTCCCGGCCTCCTGCACGATCCTGCCGTCAGAGCCCGCTTTCTCCACGTCGCGCGCGCCGCCGCCGGCCTGCGCCATCCGACCATCGCGGGCGTGACGTTCCTGGCCGAGGATGAGGCGCAGATTTTCTACGCGATGGAGTTGGTCGAAGGCGTCACGGTCGAACAACACATTCAGGAAAAGGGTCCTCTGGAATCCCGGCGGGCGCTGGAGGTCACCCGTGAAATCGCCCGCGCCCTCGGAGCCTTCCATCGCGAACACCGGGTGCATCGCGACATCAAACCCTCAAGCATCATGCTCTGCCGCGAGGAGGAAGGCGGCGTGGCGGCCAAGCTCATCGACCTGGGGCTAGCGAAATCCTCGGGTGTCAGCGGCGCAACCATGGCCGGTCGGCCCTATTTCGTCAGCCCGGAGCAAATCCGAGGCGGCGAGCCCGACATTCGTTCCGACATCTATTCGCTCGGAGTCACATTGCTCACCATGCTAACCGGACGGGCGGCGTTTTCCGATTCGTCCCCGGAGCTTCCCCCGGAACTCACGGCCCTGCTGGAAAAAATGCTGGCGGAAGATCCCGCCGAGCGGTTCCAAGCGCCCGCGGAATTGCGGGCCGCCATTGAGGAGTATCTGGAGTCTCTCGATCAACGCTATTCCCCTTCCGCGTCACGTCCATCGGCTTCCGCAGCGGCTAACGCTTCGCTCACCCTGCTCGATATCATGCGCAAACGCCGCGCGCTCCCGCTCCCGGAAGCCCTGGCCGTTCTTGAGCGCGTTGCCGTGATTCTCGATTCTTCACCGGCTCCCCCACCCCCGCTCACTCTGGAACGCATCAGACTAACCTCCGCCGGACTTGCTGACCGCCCGCTGGATTCCTGTCAGGACCTTCAGGTCGGGATCATTTCAGGTTCCGGTCTCTCCCCCGGTTCCACCCACGCCACCATTTTGCCCGGCGCGCAAGCGGCGGACTCCAAAAGCCAGGCCATCGCGCACCTTGCCCTCGAGTTGCTCGGCGGAGCCAAGACCCCGGGACGCTGGACCCCATTGCCCGCGCTTTCCCGCGCTGGCAATGCGAATCTGCAATACGCGGCCAACATTGCGCAGGCGTATCCGACCGCTGCAGCCGTCGTCGCGGCTTTGCAGCCCGGAGCAAAAACCGCCGCGCCGAAGCCCGCGCGCCCCACATCACCGTCCACACCCCGGCCGGAACGACCTGCCTCGCCCCGCCGCCAAACCAACCGCCGTCGCACAAGCCCGGCTGTTTTCTGGCTGCTCGGAGCCAGCATCATTTTGCTCACGCTCCTCGGCGGAGTGCTGCTTTGGTTTTCCTTCCGCGTCGGTTCCACCGCCGAATCTCCCATCACTTCGGAACCTCTTACCGCAGAAAACCCGACTCCCGCGCCGGCTGCAGTTCCCCCCGACCCGGCCGATCCCTATCTCAAACTCGCCGAGGAGAGCAAACTGCGCGACGATGACCGCGGCGCTCTGGAAAACTACAGTCTCGCCCTCAGCGCTTCTCCCGGGAAAAAGGGACCTCGCGAACAAATGGAAATGATTGCCTCGCGACTGCGTTCCAATGCCAACCTGCTCACGACCGAAAGATTCCGATCCCTCCGCCCTGCCTTGGAGAAAGCCGCTAGTCAGGGCGTGGTCTCCGCCCAGATGGTCCTCGGGGAAAAATTGTTCAAGACCGACCCGCACGCCTCCCTCAAGTGGTTCGCCGCCGCCGCTGCCCAGGGTCAGACCGAAGCCATGACCAAGGCCGGCCTCATGATGGCCAACGGACTCGGCAACCAGGCGCCGGATTTTTCCGCAGCCGTGGCGTGGTTTCAACAGGGTTCTGCCGCGGGGGACACCGATGCAATGACGTCTCTGGCGGACTGCCTGCTTTACGGCAAGGGCATCGCGAAAAACGAAGTTCAGGCGCTCGAACTCCTCCGCACCGCCGCCGCTTTTCACCACGAGAATGCCATGAACATTCTTGGCGATCTCTTAAAAAAGGGCATCCCGGGCGTTCTCGAACCCGACCCCAAGGAAGCCGTGCGGCTCTTCGCGGAGGCTGCAAAAATGGGGTTTCTCGATGCCCAGGCCAATTTGGGGGTGATGTACGTCAATGGGCTCGGCGGGGTCAAAACCGACCGTCCCAAGGCATTTGCGCTATGGAAGGAGGGAGCGGAGCTCGGCAACGCCATGAGCATGTATTTTTATGCCATGGCCCTCGAAGGCGGACTGGTCACACCCCCTGATCCGGCCGGAGCAAAGAAGTGGTATGTCGAATCGGCCCGCCGCGGCAATCCCGCTGCCAATGCGTGGTGCCGGGCCAGGGGCATCTCCTTCAGTCCACCCTGAAATCGCGCATTCGTGCTTGCCAGCACCGCGCGTTATGACTTAACGAATTCCTTCACGATGAATGCGCGATCAATCAAGTTGACGGCCCTCGCGGTTTGCGTGGCCATGGTTTCTTCCGCCTGCGAAAACCTTTCCTCGGGCGAGAACGCCGCCCTTTTTGGCGGCGTGGCCGCCCTCGCCGTTGGCATCCCGCTTGCAGCAGCCGGCGTGAATCCCAATATCGTCATTCCGGTCACGATGGGAGCAGCCGCCCTCGCCGCAGGTGGTGCCTACGTGATCTCGAAGCAACAGGCTTCGATCCGCCAGCGCAAGATCGCCGAACAGCGCGCCCGCCTCTATCTCGCCCAACGGGCCAATGCCCAAAAGAAGGCCGCGCGCGTCGCCTCGTCCTCCTCCTCGTCTTCTTCGGGATCCGGCAGCAAGAAATCCTCCAAGCCCAAGCCGCAACCCCGTTTCATCGCCGTTAAAACCGAAAGGGAGTCGCAAAACAAAGGCCAGGCTTCCGTCATGATCTTCGACACCCAGAGCA
>JBMOHI010000194.1:0-4889 GCA_049317925.1 Terrimicrobiaceae bacterium | reverse complement strand
GTGGCTCCCATTTTTTCGCGCGCGGCAAGAGGCACTTGATCGACCATAAGGCGAAAGACGCCATCCTTGTCCCGATAGAAACCCCGCAGGAGCACCCGGGCGTTGGGGTCCTTTTTCATGGCCTTGCCGACCTGGCCTTCCGACCAGCCGTTGTCAATTAGCCGGCCGCTTTTGTCCACGACCTTTTCCTCGGGGACAACCAGGCTGGCGTATTCCTTGTCGGTCAGCCGCACCTTGGCCAACTCCTTCTTGTTATAAAGCGAAATCCACCAGGCACCGTAGGCATCCGGCGCGGTGGTCGGAGTGACTTCGATGGTGAGATCACCCGAGGTGGTGAGACCTTCCTCCAGACCAAGGGAATAGATTTTCGAGATTTCGTCCCGGGTGGTGAGGTATCCGGCCAGGTAGCTGCGCAAAAGCCGGCGCAGTCGCTCCAGCTTGGCCCGCTTCCCGAAAATTCCCACCTCCAGTGCGGCGGGATCCTCCGGGTCGCCGTAGATGTTGAGTTCGATGTCGTGATTCACCCGGAAGGATTTATACGGAACGTTTTTAAACTCGCCGTTGTCGATGATGGTGGCGGGAATCTCGACGAAGGACCGAACCGCATCGTTGCTGCGCAAATCGCTGGAGATGACCCGCCAGGGGGGCAGCTTTCCTTTGGCGAAGCTGCCGGTGAAGATACTGTCCCCATTGGCATTGTCGATGATGCGGACAATCTCGCTTTTGGGATAGCTGACTTCTTCCAGCCGCTCCTGGAGCAGGACCACGTCGCGCGAGTTCTTCAGGATGAGGCCGTGCACAGTTTTGCCGCCCTTCAGCACAAGGCTGTCGGGAGCCTTGAAAGTCAGGTCTGCAGCGGAGGCGGCCGCAGTGGCGGCGAGGCAAAGAACCACGGCTCGGAGAGAAATGAAGATTGTCGTGCGGGCCATGACTTTGTAGGCAACCATCTCCGGCAACCGTCTTCAACATGAATATTCCCTGCAAACTTCCCATCGCGGCAACGGCGTTCGCTCTCGTGCTCTCGGGTTGTGTGCTTCCCCCCAAGGACTATCGAAAGCCCGCCGCCACTGCTCCGGTGAAAACGGGAAAATTCTGGTGGGGCACATCCACCGCCAGTTTTCAGAATGAAGATCGCGGAGTGGCGCCGGATTCGCCGTATTACTTCAAAACCGATTGGGACATTTTTGCCGAGGAAGGACATATTCCTCCACGCGGCGATGATGCGACGTTCTCGTGGACGAATTTTGACAAAGATCTGGCCGCTCTGAAAAAGCTTGGCGTCAATCACTACCGTTTTGGCATCGAGTGGGGCCGGGTGGAGCCCAAACCCGGAGTCTTCAATGAGGCAGCCATCCGCCAATATGTGACCATGGCCCGTAAGTTAAAGGCGGCGGGCATCGAGCCCATCGTGACCTTGTGGCACTTCACCTTTCCGGACTGGCTCTACGATACGAAGAAAAAGAATCGCTCCAATTTTCTTCATCCGGACGTGGAGAAAGCCTGGAGTGTTTACGTGGACAAGATGCTGACGGCCCTAGCTCCTCACGTGAAGATCTACGTGCCACAGAACGAGCCCAATGGCGCGTTGTACATCGGGTATTTCGGAGGCCACTGGCCGCCCGGCTTACTCCTCACTTCGGGCGCGTTGAAAAAGGCCCACACTGTGGCGGTGAACATGTTTCGCGACGCCTCGGGCATTATCAAAAGCAAGCGCCCGGATGCAATCGTCATGGGCATCTATTCGATTCCCCATTGGCGGCGGAACTTTCTGCAGGATCCGACCCAGTTCGTTTACAACATGATGATGCACCAGAATTGGGAGCATCTCGATCGCGTGGCTGATACTATGGATATCATCGGCGTGAACTATTATTACTCCCAGGACGCCTCCGCGGCCCGGTTCATCTTCCGGCCGGTGGGAGAGCAGAATTCAAACTACACCCAGAACGGGTGGGAGATCAATCCGGAGGGACTCCACGCCACGCTGCTGACCGTCAGCCAACGCTACGGCAAGCCAATCGTCATTTCCGAGAATGGCATCGGCACGCAGAGCGAGCAGAAAAAAGTCCGGTACTTCCGCGAACACGTGAACCAGATGCGCCGGGCCATGAATGATGGTGTGGATATCCGCGGCTACTTCCCCTGGACCCTGATCGACAATTATGAATGGGCGGAGGGATACGCCGCCAACTTTGGTCTGACCAGTATTCAGGACAGAAAGACGCTCATCATTGGCCCGACCGGCCACTGGCTGAGCAATTTCATCCGGAGCAATCCTGAACCTTAACGCAGGTCCCCGATGACTCATCCAGCGACTCCTAGTTCGATCCCCATGCGGAAAACTTTGACCTCTTTGGCGCTCTCCCGACTGCGACTCGGTTTCGTCGCTCTTGCGCTGGCTGTCCTCAGCGGCTGCACCACGGTCGAACAACGCGATGCCCGCATCGCGCGGAAACTTCAGAGCTCGGATTTGGTTTCGGGCGGACGCCTTCTCGCTGAAGCCCGCGGATACCAGCAGACCGCGGATCGATTTGTTGTTTGCAATCTCCGGGCCGCTGAACTTGCCACCCAGGATCCGACCAAACCCGACGCAGTCCGCATCCAGGCCGCCGCCACGGCCGCCTTGGCCGAATGGTTCGTTGACCATCAACCGCTCGAGCAGACGCGCTTCACCTACGGGGGATTGACGTACGACCTCCGCATCCGCCCCGCCGACCGTCGCGGAGTGTGGAATCCCGCCGCCTTCAAATCCGCCGGGAATGCGGCCGGCGTGCGGCGCAAGTTGCTCAAGAATTGGCACACCCGCCCCGGAGTGGGCGCCCCGCTGGTCGTTCATTGGCGTCCTTCCGCCGACGAACGCTTGAAGCGCTTCGCCACCCCGCGTGGATACATCACCCCGGTCACCGCGCTGCTGGATTTCGACAAGGCCCCGCGCACAGCGACGCTCTCCTTCCTTGATCCCACGGTGATCAGGGAGGTGAAAATCGGTCAAACGGAACGTCCGCTCGCCGCCGATTTCAGTGCCCCGATCGTGGATCGCATTCGTGACGTCCGCGAATTTGCCATTGCCCTGGAGGGTGTCCTGCATCCCGGCGTGCGCGATGCCTACCTTTACACCCTTCAGCCCTACGATCCCAATCGTATTCCTGTCGTTTTCGTTCACGGGCTCCTTTCGCATCCGCGGATGTGGCGCGATGTCATTAACGATCTTCAGGCCGATCCCGAGCTGGCCGGGCAATTCCAATACTGGACCGTTTTCTATCCCACCGGCTGGCCCATCACCTTTTCTGCCATGCGTCTGCGCGAGGAAATGGCCGCCCTGGAGAAGATTGTCGGGCCGCAACACCGCATGGTTTTTATTGGTCACAGCATGGGAGGTCTCCTGTCCCGGCTTCAGGTCATCGATCCCGGCACCCGACTGGGGGAGGGCGTTTTGAGTCCTTCCGACCGGAGAAGGCTCGAGCGGCTGCCGTCGGATCACATTTTGCGCCGCGTTCTCACCTTCAGGCGCAATCCCGGGATCACCCGGGTCGTCTTTATTTCCACCCCGCACCGCGGCAGCCGGATGGCCGACATGTCGGTGGCCCGCTGGTTTTCCACCCTTGTGCGCGTTCCTTCCACACTCTTGACCACCGTGGCCGACACCGGCCTCGATCTGGCCAGTTCCGTCGTGGGGAACCCGCGCGAACTCAGCGGCGTGCGACGCCTTTCGCCCACGAATCCTCTCTTCAAGACCCTCGAAACCATCCAGATTCCGGTGCCGCACCACTCGATTATCGGCGACCGCGGGCGGGGCGATACGCCGAACAGTTCGGATGGCGTCGTGCCCTACTGGAGTTCCCATCTCGACAGTGCGGAGAGTGAAATCATTGTCCCCACGGACCACGGTGCCTTCCACGATCCCGCCGCCGTTGTGGAGCTGAAACGTATTCTCAAGCTCCAGCTTCGGGCTCAACGCTAGAGCTCGCGGCCTTTAGGCAAATAAACGCCGCAATTCGTCCACACTGACTTCTTCCAGGCTTGTCACAGCCCGGTCGGCGTGACGCAGGAGCTCGATCGGGTTTGTCGTGGCCACGGCGATGACCTTCATGCCGGCGCGTTGCGCGGCTTCGATGCCGAACAAGGCGTCCTCAAAGACCACACACTCTGCAGGAGCCATATTGAGCAACGCGGCCGCTTTGAGGAAAACATCGGGAGCGGGTTTTCCGTGGATCACATCCTCGGCGCTGACCACAGCGTTGAAGAATTCGTTCAATCCGGTGAAGGCGAAGATGGCTTCGAGATTGGCACGCGGCGTGGATGAACCGATGGCGCACGCGACGCCGGCCGCTTTGAGCGCCGCGAGGAGTTCACGGGCACCGGGGAGGATCATCACTCCACCGTCGCGCACCAACTGACGATAGAGTTCCTCCTTGCGTCCGGCGAGGCGGTCAATTTCGGCGGGGTCGTGGCTCCAGTTCAGGATCTCTGGAATGATGATCTGGTTCTTCCGGCCAAAACCCTGCTTGAAGTGGTCCGCCGGCAATGGCAGGCCGGCCTCGGCCGCGAGAAGCTCCCAGGATTTCTCGTGTTTTTCGGAGGAGTCAATCACAACTCCGTCCCAATCGAAAATCGCGGCAAAGTCGCTCACGCGTTGAGAATCTTTGCGATGGTGGCCTCGTCCGGGGCGGGGCCGATGACTGCGACGGCGGCTTTACGGGGTTGCAGGAAGTCGCGGGCCACGCGCTGCACATCTTCCGCCGTGACAGCGCGAAGCTTCGCGTGGATTTCCTCCGGATCAACAATCTTGCCGTGAACAAGGACGGAACCGCCCATGCGCATGTTCTGGCTGGAAGTGCGTTCCAGCGACATGCGGCTGGTGCCGACGGCGTATTCCTTGGCGCGCTTGA
>JBMOHI010000193.1:0-4890 GCA_049317925.1 Terrimicrobiaceae bacterium | reverse complement strand
TCGCCGGCTACGGCCGCTACCTCCACGGCGAAGCCATCAGCCTCGGCCTCGCCGCTGCACTCTATCTCTCTGTCAAAAAAGCCGGATTTCCGCCCGCCGACGCCGAACGCGTCCTGCGCATTCTCCGCGCTTTCAATCTGCCCATCCGCCTCCCCGCCGACCTTTCCACCGAGGCCCTCATGACGGCCTTGAGCCACGACAAGAAATTCCAAGCCGGGGCCATCCGCTACATCCTGTCCGAAAAACCCGGCAGCGCATTTGTCTCGAAAGACATCACCGCCGATGACCTCCGCGCTGCCATCGAGTCCATCAGGGAATAGCCCGCGCGACTCGTAGCGGAAAACGTAAGTTTTCCGAAGAAGCCAGCCCTCCAATCCTCAACCTACTCCGGCGAGAGGGCCCAGAATTTTTCAAAAGCCTCGGACCAATCGCGGGTCTCGACTCGGGCGCGGGCGGCAGAACCGAGGCGTTCGCGCAGGCCGGGGTCTTCGCTGAGGCGGCGGATGGCTTCGGCGAGTTCGCCGGCGTCGAGGGCCTTGGTGATGAAACCGTCTTTGCCGTGTTGAACGAGGTCGCGCGGGCCGCCGACGTCGGAGACGATGACCGGGAGGCCGCAGGCCTGGGCCTCGAGGACGACATTGCCAAAGGTGTCGGTGGTGCTGGGGAAAACAAAGAAGTCGGCCGAGGCGTAGGCGCGGGCCAGGAGGTCGCCGCGGAGGTAGCCGGTGAAGATGGCGTCGGGGAGGAGTTTTTTCATCTCGGCCATGTAGGGTCCTTCACCGATGAAAATCGGGCGCACAGAAGTCTTCCAATCCGCCAGACGGCGGGTGGCGGTAACGAGCGTGTCGAGGTTTTTTTCCTTGGAGATGCGGCCGACGAAGAGCATCGCCACCTCCCCGTCACGCAGGCCGCGCTCGCGCCAGAAGGCGGTGTCGCGGTGGGCGGGATGAAACATTTTCGTGTCGAGTCCGCGGGGGAGAATTTTCAGTTTCTCGGCCGGGATGCCGCGCTCGACCCAGCATTTGCGGTAGTCCTCGGAATTGACGTAAATGATGTCGAGCTGGCTGTAGAACCAATGCATGTAATTCCACGCCAGCGTTTCCATGAAGGAGTCGTCAGTGAGAATGCGGACGTATTGGGGAAAATCGGTGTGATAAATGCCGACGGCGCGGAGTCCGAGGGATTTGGCGGCGTAAAGAGCGGTCAGGCCGACGGGTCCGGGCGTGCTGATGATGAGTTCGGAATAGTTTTCTCGGACGAGGTGTTCGAGAATGAGGAGCGCGGGCGGAAAACTCAGGCGCTGGAGTTCGTATTCGGGGAGTTCGAATTCGCCGACGGGGAGGAAATTTTTCAGCGGGATGCCGTGATCGGAGACTTCGGAGCGACAGGTCATCACGGTGACGTCGTGTCCGGAGGCGACGCCGGCGGAAGCCATTTTGGTGATGGTGGTGGCGACGCCGTTGACGTCCTCAAGCGTGTCGGTGAACCAGGCGCGCTTGGTGTTTTTCAGAAACTCCGGCGGCGAACCGGCCAGGGCGCGGGTGGCGTCGCGCAGCCACTCCCGGCGGGGCTGGCGCAGGGCGTGAATGTAGGGACTGAGGAGCGCGGCGATGGGCACGACCGGGCTGATGGTCTGGATGCTCTCGATGAACTTCGCACCGGTGATCTCCTTGATGAACTGGGTGAAAAAGCGGTAGCCGAGCTGGTTGGCGATGAGGTTCGCCATAAGGAAGGCGCGGCGTTCGGGTTCCTCCACGCCGGTGGTCTCGCGGGCCAGGGCAGCTTTGACCCCGGGCTTGGAAAAATAGGACGAGAGTTCCTTCCAGAGTGAGCTGTTGCCGACCATGGCCAGTTCGAAGATTCGGCCCGAGGCGACGCCCTGAGCCAGGAAGCCGAGCTTTTCCCCGAAGGTGAACTCGGTGGGGTCGCGGCCTTCCATGAAACGGGAGAAAGCTTTTTCGATCAGGCCGGCGGCGGGATCGCCGGACTTGCTGGAGAACTTGGCCTTGAGAAAGCGATAGGCGGTGTTGTAGGTGCCGTGGGCCAGCGCGAGGGGATTGCCGCCCTCGCCTTTGGCTTCGGCCCGGCCTTCACGAAGGTGGGCGAGAAATTCCTGCGACGATCCCGCAGCGGGTGTTTCAGTGAAGGCGCGGGCGGGATAAACGCCGCCATGATCGTCGGAGCCACCGACGAAAACCTTGCGCCACGGTTCGTCGTGGGTCGGTTCCATCCCGGTGCGGGAAACAAAAACTTCAATGCTGCGCGGCGTAAGCGAACCGAGCGCGTAGCGGGCGGCCTCCCCCAGGCGGGCATGGTAGCGTCCGTTAATGCCCTCGAAATGGCGGAACATCAAAACCAGCTTCTGCAACTGCAGCGGCGTCAGTTTTTCATTCGGGGAATACAACGGATGGGCCACGGCATGGGCCAGCGACTGCTCGAAAAGGTATTTTTGCAGGTCGAAAACATTGTCCCGCACGGCCTGGATTTCGCGGTGCTGGGTTTCCGTCTGACCCCAAACGAGGATGTGAACCTTGCATTCGTCATCGGGAAAACCGGCCGTGACTTCCTCGCCGAAAATCACACCGGGCAGGTGGGCGATTTCGAGACATCCGGCGATGGTGTTGTGGTCCGTGAGGGTGACGTAGTCCATCCCGGCGGCGCGCAGGCGTTGATAGACCTGCTGGGGATCGGAATAGCTGGCGGGAAAATCCAGACGGCGCAAAACCCAGTCAGCCGCGCGGGTGCTGTAGCGGGAGTGGATGTGAAGGTCGGCTCTGGACATGACGGTCAACGGGTGCGCGATCGTAAGAGCCAATCCTCATAGGTGATCGCCTCGCGCCCCGCAAGCGCGGCGCGCAGCAACTGCAAAATCTGACGCTTGATGGCCGGATGATCCCAATCCGGCGGATGCAATCCGAAGCGCAACAGCGTGACGTCACCCAGGCGGCGAACAAGCGAGGCGTTCCACCAAAGACTGGCCACGCGCCGCCAGCCCGCGCGCACGCTCCAGACCAGGCTCTGCGAATCGTCCACGCAGCCGGTTTTTAGGTTTTTGAAATTTTTCAGCCGCGTCGTGTAGTCGAAGCCGGCTGCTTTGACCGCCGCCTCGGCCTTTTCCCCCAAGAGCCACGCCGGGGCGATGAAGCCTTTGGGGTGAAAACCGGCCGTTTGAAATTCCCGCAACCCTTTTTCCAGCCGTGCAGCCGCCTCCTCCTCCGAAAGATCGTAAAATTCCCCCTCTCCGGCGGTGTAAACCTCGGTTGTGAGCGCCCCCCGGAGTCCTCCGCCCTTGGGTCGCAAGTGATAATACCCATGCAGGACCACCTCATGCCCGCGATCCGCCGTTTCCCGCAGCCACGAGCAAAAGCCGGCATCCTCCAGAATGGGAGCCTTGTGATGGTGATCGGGAATGACCAGCAGCGAGGTCCGGTCCACCCCGAGATCCGCCAGGTCGGCCAGCATGTCCGCCACCCGTTTCTGCGTGAGGGGACTCACGTCATGAATGGACACAACTAAAACCGGGCGCGGGGTTTGCATTTGTCAGAACGGTGTGTTACCGGATGGTGCTACCAATGTCTGAAGAAAATCCGAAGCAACAGAAAGAACAACCTCCATCCGGCGGAGGCGACCCGCAGTTGAACTGGCGCGGACTCGTGCTGCTGGCCGTCGGCCTGGCCCTCATCGGCGGGGTTTTCCTTTTCCGGGGTGGAAATTTCACCCAAACCGACGAGATCTCGAACAAGCAATTTCTCGATTATCTCAAGGAGGGCAAGGTTCTCTCCGACGAGAAACATCCGGTCGAAGTCGTGGTCGAGGAAGGCCGCAACACCCAGACTATTACGGGATTTTACAACCGGGGTAAATCGCTCACCACCGGCAACGAGGTGGAGTCGCCTTTCCGCACCCAGGTTTTCATGCCGTTCAACGGCGACGAGATCAAAGCCGCCCTCACCGCCGCCGGCATCACGCCATCGGTCAAGCAATCTTCGAATGTCCTGGCCTCCGCGCTGATCAGCTTCCTGCCCATCGCGCTGTTTTTGGTCATTCTGTATTTCTTCTTCCGCTCGCAGATCAAAATGGCCGGCCGCAGCGCCATGAGTTTCGGCAAGAGCAAGGCCCGCATGCTCTCGAAGGACAAAAACCGCATCACGTTCAAGGATGTCGCCGGAGTCGAGGAAGCGCGCGAAGAGGTTTCCGAACTGGTCGATTTTTTGAAGGACCCGAAAAAGTTTCAAAAACTCGGCGGACGCATCCCCAAGGGCGTTCTCATGGTGGGTTCACCCGGCACGGGCAAAACCCTGCTGGCCCGCGCCATTGCCGGCGAGGCCGATGTGCCGTTTTTCTCCATCAGCGGTTCGGACTTCGTGGAGATGTTCGTCGGCGTCGGGGCCTCGCGGGTGCGCGATATGTTTGAGCAAGGCCGCAAGAGTGCGCCTTGTTTGATTTTCATCGACGAAATCGACGCCGTCGGCCGCCACCGCGGACACGGCATGGGCGGGGGCCACGACGAGCGCGAACAAACCCTCAACCAGCTTCTGGTCGAAATGGACGGCTTCGACACCCAGGATGGCGTGATCATCATCGCCGCGACCAACCGTCCCGATGTGCTCGATCCCGCGCTGTTGCGTCCGGGTCGCTTCGACCGCGAGGTTACGGTCAGTCTGCCCGACGTGCGCGGTCGCGAAGAGATTCTCAAAGTTCACTCCAAGAAAGTGAAACTCTCCACCGGAGTTGATCTCAGCATCATCGCCCGCGGCACACCCGGATTTTCCGGCGCGGAACTGGCCAACCTCATGAACGAGGCCGCCCTCATCGCCGCCCGCAAGGGGCTCAAGGCCATCAACAACGCCGAGATGGAAGAGGCCCGCGACAAAGTCCGCTGGGGCCGCG
>JBMOHI010000192.1:0-4902 GCA_049317925.1 Terrimicrobiaceae bacterium | reverse complement strand
AGGTTTTGTCAAAATCCTCCCGGCTCACATCGGGGGCGGCCAGGACGATGTTGGACAGCTTGGTTTCGTCATTCTGCCAGGCCGGTTCGCGGACGATGAGATCGAAAGTTTGACACGCCACCTTACAGCCAAGGCTGTGCGCGATCACATTCATGTATTCCGGGTGCACATCCTGCTGAAAGGCCTCCAGGAAGTTCGCCAGTTGCCGCGAGGCGGGAGTCACCTGCTCCAGGTCGGATTGGTAGTTTCCGGGCAGAATACCCGGCGTGGTCGGCCAGGCGAAAACCACCATCGGCTGGGGCATGTCGAGGTCGAAGGACAGCGTTCCGGCCTGGCGCACGGCGGAGTCGAAGCTGTGGTTAATCCCATGGATGAACAAATCGAACGTGCGGGAGTTGAGCCTGGTCAGCCGGTCCGACAGCTCGGCGCGGAATTTCTCCGGTGTCAAAACGGAAACGTCGAGGATGACCGCGTGCTGGTTATCAATGATCTTCCGCGGAATGTCGGGCATCTGGATATCGCCGACGCGGAGTTGGGCGGGCATGCGGATCTGGGCGATGCCATACGAGAGGGACCCTCCGGCACCATTCTCGAACTCGCCGCTCCGGCCTGCCACGGGCCGCCGGTTTGTCACAAAGAAGACGTCGACGACCGGCATGGCGGACTCCTCTTTCCGCGAAAAACGGAATTTGATTTCGCTTAGATCGGCGAGGGGAGGATTGGTCAGGAACTGATTGATCTTTGCTCCGAGAAACAGCACCAGGGCCACGCCCCCCGTCAGCAGCAAGCCGGTTCGTGCCCGATGCCAGGTCATTTCCTTTCAGGCTCGCAGTGCACAGTCGCGTCGGCCATCCGCTTGAGCTCGGTGCGATTGACTTTACCCGAGGCCGTATGCGGCATCTCGTCCAGAAAAACAATCTCATCAGGGGCCTTGTAGCCGACTTTGGAGCGGGCGAATCGGATCAGGGCCTGACTGGCGGGACGCTCTGCGCCCTGCGCGATGGTGATGTAGGCGCGGACATTTTCGCCGTGGACAATATCGTGGATGCCAATGACGCCGGCGCTGGCCACGCCCGGGTATTCGAGCAGGACGTCTTCGATTTCCTGCGGGCTGATGTTTGAGCCGTCGTGGACGATGATTTGTTTTTTGCGGCCGCGGAAATAGAAGTAGCCGTCGTCGTCAGCCCGCATCACATCGCCGGAGTCCAGCCATCCGTCCCGGAATAGCTCCTGGGTAGCGGTGGGGTTTTCCCAATATCCGGCGGTGGCGGCGGGGGTTTTGATCCAGAGGCGTCCTTCGTTTCCGGGTCCGAGTTCCCCGCCGTCCTCGCTTCGAACGGAGAGGGCCACGCCCGGCACGGCTTTGCCCACGGAGCCGGGAATGATGCGGCCCGAAGGCGGGCTCACGGTGACCAGCCCGACCTCGCACATCCCATAAGCCTCATCAATGATCAGCCCGCTGAGCTCGGCGAATTCGCGTTCGAGTTCCGCCGCCACCTTGTCCCCGGCGGCGCGGCATAGCCGGAGGGAGGAGAAGTCGGCGTGGGAGGCATTGTGATCGCGGGTCAGGGCGAACAGGGCGGACGGCAACATCGAGAGAACCGTGGGACGATCCTCGCGCAAAAGCGGCAGCAGTTCGTCGCCGTCAAAAGTGCGGGGCACAACGATTCCCGCGCCGACACTGAGCGCGGCGAACGAGAGGTAAAAGGCCCCGACATGGGAGAGCGAAGAGCCGGCCAGGAGGAGATCGTCTGGGCCAATCTCCAACCCTGCCGCGGCGATGGCGAACATCCACGCTGTCGTTTCGTACGTGTGAGTGACACCTTTGGGCAGTCCGGTGCTGCCCGAGGTGAAAAAGATGACCGCCGGAGCGGAAGGATCGGGCGGTGGCAGGGTGGTGACCGGAAGTTCGGTGCTTACGAGGTCCTCGTAACGCGAAAATGTTCCCTGGGTGGTTCCGATCGTGATGCGCCCCAACGGAAGCCGTCCAGCCAGGGCGCTGGCCGCGAGATCGGGAATTCTTTCTGCATGAACAAGGAGAGCGCGGGCTTTGCTGACATCCAGAGCATGATCAATTTCCGGAGCCGTATAACGATAGTTGAGCGGAGTCGCCACCAAGCCGGTTTTGAAACACGCGAGATAGTGCACGATGAGGTCCGGGCAGTTCGGCATGAGCGATGCGATGCGGTCGCCGGGCTCGAGTCCGAGCCCGAGCAAACCGGCGGCCAGACGGTTGCTCCGTTCATCAAGTTCACGCCAGCTCCACCTCACGTTCGCTGAAACAAGGGCGCGGGCGTCGGGATCGGTCGCTAGACCGTGACGGAGCAGGTCCGGAACGGTCGGGGTTTCCAAACGAGGCGGGTAAGCGGGATCGGCCGGGTTCATGATGGAATCGGTTTCTCTCAGAATGTTTTCCGGCTGACAATTGTGGATCATTCAGGCGCCGCCCGAAACCAATCCGGGATTTTTGGTTTGAGGGCAGCTTCTCCGTGGAGAATACTATCATCTTGGAAATCACACTGTCGGTTGAACAAGTGGCCTTTGGAGGGCAGGGATTGGGCCGGCTGCCGGACGGCAAGGTTTGCTTTTTTCCTGGAGCAATTCCCGGCGAGCGGGTGCAGGTGCGCATCCGGCGGCAGCGCGCCAGTTATGCCGAGGCGGATTTGGTCAAGATCCTGGAGGCTTCGCCGGACCGGGTGAAACCGCCGTGTCCGGTCTATGGCCGCTGCGGCGGCTGTCAGTATCAGCATGTTAATTATCCCCGGCAGCTGGTGATCAAACGTGATCAGGTGGCCGATACTCTGCGGCGGCTGGGCGGGCTGGCCGATCCGCCGGTTGAGGATACGGTTCCGTCGCCGTTGGAGTATGGTTACCGCAACCGGATCACCGTTCACGCCAAGGCGGGACGTGTAGGATTTTTCGAGCCGCGCAGCCGGAAGATTGTCGGCGTGTCGCAGTGCCCCATCGCCTCGGCTCCGGTCAACGCGCTGCTGACCGAATTGCGCAGCTCACGGCCGCAGGATGGCGAGTATCCTTTGCGCGAACCGGGGGAGTTCCGCGGATTCCGGCAGGTCAACGATGCCGTGGCGGCCTGTTTACTTGATGTGGTCGAGGATATGGCGCGTCCGGGCGGAGCGTTGTTGGTCGATGCCTATTGCGGCGCGGGCTTTTTCGCCAAACGGCTGCGGGAGATGTTCCGTCTGACCATTGGCGTCGAGTGGAGCGTGGATGCCGTGCGGGCCGCGCGGGAGGGCGTTCGCGAGGGAGAAATTTATTTACTCGGTGACGTGAAGCGGCATCTGGTTCCCGCCCTGGCCGCGGCCCCGGGCGAGGGGACAACCCTTTTGCTTGATCCTCCGACGGAGGGATTGGATCCGGAAATCCTTGCCTTCGTGCTGGGGCGGCTGCCGGCGCGGATCATTTACATCTCGTGCAATCCAGCCACGCTGGCCCGCGACATCAAACGTCTCAGTGGTGCCTACTCGGTCCGCCGCGTAAAGCCGGTTGACATGTTTCCCCAAACCGCCGAAATCGAAGTCGCCGCACTTCTCGAAAAACTGCCATGATATACCGACGCTTTGGCCGAACGGAGTTGCAGATGCCGGTCTTTTCCTGTGGAGGCATGCGCTTCCAGCAGGATTGGACCGACATGGATTTCGAGAAAATCACGGCCGAGAACCAGGCCAAGCTGGAAAGCTGCATCCACCGCTCGCTGGAAGTCGGGATCAATCATATCGAGACGGCGCGCGGCTACGGTAGTTCTGAGGTTCAACTCGGTCAGATCCTGCCCGGCCTGCCGCGGGAGAAACTCATCGTTCAAACCAAGATTTCTCCGGCGCCGGCGGAAGAATTTCTCAAAACCTTTGAGACCTGCATGGACCGGCTGAAGTTGGACCACGTCGATCTGTTGTCGTTTCACGGCATCAATAATCAAGCACTCCTGGACCTGACCCTGAAAAAGGGCGGGGCCCTCGAGGCCGGGCGCAAACTCCAGGCGGAGGGCCGCGTGCGTTTTCTGGGGTACTCGACCCATGGACCGTGCGAGGTGATCACGGCTGCGAACAACTCCGGCGAGTTCGACTACCTCAACTTGCACTGGTATTGGGTCAATCAGGTCAACTGGCCCGCCATTGAGGCCGCGACGCGCCGCGACATGGGGGTTTTTATCATCAGCCCGAACGACAAGGGCGGAAAACTATACGAACCGCCGGATAAACTGCGCCGGCTGTGCGAGCCGTATTCGCCCATGATCTTCAATGATCTCTTCTGCCTGCGGCGGCCGGAGGTTCACACCCTCAGCCTCGGGGTGGCCCGTCCTTCGGATTTTGATGAGCATCTGCGCGCGCTGGAATTGATTGATCGCACGGACGAAATCGTTCCCGTCATTGAGGAGCGTCTGCGTGCGGCAATGGAAGATTCGCTCGGGCGCGACTGGTGCGACCGCTGGCAGGAAGGCCTTCCGCGATGGGAGGACGTGCCGGGCGAAGTCAACGTGTGGGAAATTCTGCGTCTGTGGAGTTATGCCAGGTCGCTTGACATGGTGGATTTCGGCAAGATGCGGTACAATCTTCTCGGCAACGCGGACCACTGGTTTCCCGGAAAGAATGTTGCCGGCATGGATGATAAGGCCATGAGCAACGCAGTAAAGAGCAGTCCCTTTGCCGACCGCCTTCCCGGCATTCTGCGGGAGGCTCATGAACTCCTCTGGGATAAACCGGTCGAGCGGTTGAGCAAGACGGACTAGCCGGGAATGCTGCGTGATCTCCGACTGCGCGATTTTCGCTGCTTTTCTGAACTCGTTTTCGAGCCGGCTCCCGGCCTGAATTTTCTGGCTGGTCCGAACGCCCAGGGAAAAACGTCGATCCTGGAATCCGTCTGCATCCTGCTGCGGCTGCAGTCGCC
>JBMOHI010000191.1:0-4906 GCA_049317925.1 Terrimicrobiaceae bacterium | reverse complement strand
ATGGCATTCCCAAACATTATTTAAAAAGCAAGAAATACTTGCATTGTATAAAAAGTAATGCACTTTACCCGCATGGATGTATTCCACCAGATGATCGGCGAGCGCATTGCTTTAGCCCGAAAAGAACTCGACATGACCCAGGAGGAGCTGTCGCAGCGCCTGGGTTTCAAGGATCGTCAGATTCTCTCCCACATCGAATCCGGCAAGCGCAGGGTCACCAGCGAGGAGCTGATCCGGTTCATGCAACTGCTTGAGAAGCCGCTCGATTTTTTCACCGACCCGGCCCTCATCGTCGGCGAGAATGTCATGTCGTGGCGTGCCGAAGAGGAATCTCCCGAAATGAGGGCTTTTGAAGATTGGGCGCTCAGCCTCGTCGGAGTTCAGCGGGAATTAATCAAACAACTCAAGGAACCGGTTTCGCCATTGCGGATGTTTTTGCCTCTGGAGAAGAACAGCACATTTGAGGACGCGATAGCCGCCGCCGAAAATTTGCTGACGGCTTGGGAAATCTTGTCGGCACCCGCGCCGCAATTGCAGCCCAAGATCGAGAGCGAATTGAAAGTCATGGTCCTACCCGTGGACGCGCCCGACCACATATCCGGTGGCGCTGTCAATCTGCCCGAGGGGGCGACAATTTTCCTCAACCGCAAGCATTCGCGGGGGAGGCGGCATTTCACTCTGGCCCACGAGTTGTTTCATATTCTGACATGGAACACGATGCCTCCGGAGAAGTTTGATTTCGAAGGGCGGAACGGGAAGAGTTCCCGAGTCGAGAGGTTGGCCGACAACTTTGCTTCTGCCCTGCTCATGCCATTCAACCTCCTTGTGGAGCAATTAGAGCAGTGGCAGAAAGGCACGAGTTCCGCAGGAAAACTGGATCCGGCGCGTGTTCCTCCAAAGAACTGGTTCAAGGAAGTCGCCGAATTTTTTCAAGTCTCGGTTGTGGCGCTCAAATACCGCCTTCTCAACGCCAAATTACTGCTGGCCGAAGCGTTGGAGAGTCTGAATTTGAATATCCACGAGGATATCGAGCCCTCCCCTGCTTTTGGATACACCCTGCTTGACCGCTTGAATCGCGGGATCGACCGCGGGTTCATCTCCGCACGGAAAGCCTCCGCGCTCCTACAATCTTCCATCGACGATCTCGCAGAGTTGCTGCGCAAGAACCAACTGGAACCGAGCTTCAACCTGTGAGATCAACACCATGCCCGCACCAACCGAGGAAAACTACGTCGACACGAATGTCGTGATCGAATGCCATCGGATTGGTTGTTGGAACGCTTTGGCTGGCGGTTCCCGACTCACAACGGTGCACAAGGTGATCGAGGAGTGCGGTGCCGGAGCAGGGCGACGGAAGGGATATGTGACTGTGGACATCGAAAATGTCAAAAATCGAGTCCAATGCTGTGCGGTCCTAAATCAAGATCTGGCTGGTTTGCGGCTTCAACTCGCCGGTCGGGTCAGCCTTGATCCGGGCGAAGAACACCTTCTCGCCAAAGCGGTGACGGAGCGAGGGTCATGGAAAATCTGTTCGCCCGACAAAGCCCTCATCAGGGCAAGTTGGATCCTCGGCTATCTCGAGCGTGTGATCAGCCTGGAATCCTTGCTTCAAAAAATCGGATTCTCCCCGAGAGTCACTCTCCAAAATCAATACACGGAAAGATGGCTGTCACAAATACGCACCGACCTTCTCTTGGAAGGCATCTAGCAAAACTAGTAGCCACGTGCTCCGGTGCTCAGACTGCAAGCCATGAGGGAGGAGCCGTCGCTGAAAATGATGTGCCGGGAGTCGGCTCCCCAGACTGGGTCTTCGCGCTCGGCGTCATCCACGAGGACGCCAACTCCCGTTTTTTCGGCTGACTCTCCCCGTGCCTGATCTGTTTCTCATTGGCCCGCAGCATGACGATGCTCCATGCGGTCCCTGTTTCTATCCACCCCGAAGAACGAGTGCCAGCCCCAGCCGATCAAACCCCGTGATCAGCGCTGGTTTTTGAGCCAAAAGGGATAGGGCGTCGGCGAAGGTTGATGGCTTGAGTGCCCGTAACCCTGCTGCACAACCATCGGAGCCGGGATCTTCGGCATCGTTGGTGGGTGGGGGAACTTCCGGGTCTCAGGATAGGGTCCCCCAAATGGGACTTCGTCCGGGTTAAACGCACCATCTTTGGATGGGTCTGGATAACCGGCCTGGAACGGTGATAGGCCGTCGATGATCTCTCGTGCCCATCGCAACCATTCCTCCTGTTCAGTCGTGATCACCTGGTCCTGCGCATCGCGCCAGCGACGTTCGCAGGCGGCAAGAAACTCCTCGGCCATTTGATGTCGGCGCCACCATTCCGCCGCCTTGACCAAATCCTCCTCCCGCCGCTGTTGTGCGGACTTTAGAGATTTCGCGTGCTTCTCTTCGCTCTCTTTCTGCTCCCGGATCGCTTCCTTGCGGAGATACTCTTGGTGACGCCGCTCCGATTCCACGCGTTGTTTCTCCCGCTCGATCGCCTCCTTGGCACGGCGTTTCAGGGCCTCGGCAAAATGGCGGAGGATTTCGGTCACAATCTGCGCCAGGATCGATTCCAGTGAGGCCTTGTCGTCCTCGCTCCACTTCTTCGCATTGCGATACATCCAGCTTTCCGTCGAAAGTGAGAATTCAAGACGCCCGGATGGAATTTTTCGCTCCCGTTCCCATTGCCAGCTCGCGTGACGGCGGCCGCGTCCCGGCGCGGGTTTCTCCATCAGGATCTCTTCGATTTTGATATAGAGCCGATCCTGTCCCCGGCGAAAGTGGCCACCACTGTAGGAACTCTGTGACTTCCGGAAATAGATTTCCAAGGACTCGGTTTGCTCAAGGATCACGTGGAACGCAGACGCAGTGCGCTCCGCCAAGGCTTTCGATATTTCCACCTCAGGAACGGTCGCCTCTCGCACCCTCACGCGCTGATCCGAGTCTGCACGACCGGACCGAATGGCTGCCATCAGCGCGGTCGCGATCGGGTGTAAACTCGAACCGGTGGATGGAAGGCGGAAGGACTTGGCCGTCGGTTTCTCGGCGGCCTTGAGAAACGACTCCGCTTTCGTCGGTGGAAGCGGGATTTTCCGGGGCTTCTTTCCAGCTTCCTTTTTCGCCCAGTATCCCCGTGAAGGTCGCGGCACCTCATGCTTCTTGCAGTGCTTGGCGACGGCCACATCTGAAATTCCGTAGTCAGAAGCGATCGCGGTCGCCGGTTTGCTCCAGACCAGCTCGTATAGCTCGTCCCGGGTCAGTGTGGAAATCGAAGGTGCGCCCATCACCCCTTAATCAAATCAGGGTTTCTACTTTTTCAAGGCTTCAACCGCCCGCACCATCTGATCCAATGCGGGTCTCTGATGAATGATTCTTGAGTCCGACCAGCAATTCCCGGGGTGCCGGCGGCGGGACTCGAACCCACACACCCCTTTCGGGATAACGGATTTTAAGTCCGTTGCGTCTGCCATTTCGCCACGCCGGCCCGGGCTGATCGGGACCAGTTCCGGGCGACCTTCCCGCTCCCGCGCAGACCGCGAGGGACGGGACAGCCATCCGCTCGGAACATCACGCGAGGTTCTTTCCTGCGTGCGACAGCGGCAAGTGCAAACTACACAATCTCCACGCCCGGAAAGTCCCGGCCGAGGATTGGCTGCGAAGGGGTGTCCAGCCAGCGGTCGAGGAGGGACGCATAGACCTGGCGGAAATCGATCTTGTGTTTCACATCGCCATCCACGAGGTCGGCGAGATCGGGCGGGGCACCATGGAGTCCGGGTTTGATGGTATCGCCGAAGAGGAACACGGGCGCGGCGGCACCATGGTCGGTTCCTTTGCTGCCGTTCTCGGCCACCCGGCGGCCGAATTCGCTGAAGGCGAGAACAGTGACCCGATCGGACAGTTTCTGTTTGCGCAGATCATCGAGGAAGGCGGTGGTGCTCTGGCTGAAATCGGTCAGGAGACGGGCATGATTGCCGGATTGCTCCGCGTGGGTGTCGTAACCTCCCTGAATGACGTAGTAAACGCGGGTGGGGAAGTCCCCCGCAATCAGGCGGGCAACCATCTGGAGTTGGCTGGCGAGTTGACCGTCGGGGTATTTGCCGCGGTTCTTTTCGTGTTTGAGAATGGAACGGATGGAATCGCCGGAAACCACGGCGTTCATCGCGGTGTGGCGGAGAAAGTCGATAGTTTCGGGTTCGGTTCCGGTAATGCCGCCGCTCGCGGGGGCACCGGACATCATGCCTCCTCCACCGCCGGGTTGGTTGATTTTTTCGAAGATGCGTTCCTGCACGGAGGCGAGGGTCGAGGTCTCACCGCTCGGATTCCATTGGAAGGTTTTCGGGTCGTTGATGGCCAAACCGACGTTGGCCTGATTGCGGAAGGCCTGGGGCATGACCTTGCCGAGGCTGACGCCGATCTCGCCGGGGAGTTTGCGGGGGTCGAGGCCGCGGCATTTGGCGTCGAAATACCGTCCGAGCCATCCTTCCACGACGCGCGGCTTGGTGTCATCGCCGCCGGTATGCCAGATCTCCATCGACCGGAAATGGGAACGATTGGGGTTCGGGTAGCCGACATTTTGCACGATGGCCATGTGTCCGGCGTCGTATTCGTTTTTGAAACCAACGAGCGAGGGGTGAAGGCCGAGGGCGTCGGTGAGCTTGAGGGTTTGGTCGCCGGGAAGGCGGATAGTGGGACGCGCCTTGGCATAAAGGTCGTCGGCGAAGGGGATGACGGTGTTGAGTCCATCGTTACCGCCACTGAGTTGGACGACTACGAGAATGCGGGAATCGCGGGCCGCGCCGGTGGCGGCGGCGGTCCGGGTGATGAAGGCCGGGGCGAAGGTGCTCGCAGCGAGGAGTCCGGCGCCTTTGAGGCCGGTGGCAAGAAATTCGCGGCGGGTGCGGAGGAACATCG
>JBMOHI010000190.1:0-4942 GCA_049317925.1 Terrimicrobiaceae bacterium | reverse complement strand
CCGGGCTGTCCGGCCTTCTTGCGGAAAAACAACACCGCCTTCACGTGCATGCGCGTTTCGGTTCCCGGTTCGACCTCAAACTGATACGCCCCCGTCACACTGCGCCCCTCCAGCAGGGCGTAAATGGTCATGGTTTTTGCATAGGCATCAGGGCGTTTAAGCCAGAACTTGGTGAAGGCGGGAAACTCCTCCTTCCGTTTCTCCTGCGCGGTGTCGATGGCCAGTCCCCGCGCGCTGGCCCCGTAAACCAGATCCTTCGGCACGGCGCGGAAATAGGAGGCGCCGAGAAAGACGAGGACCTCATCGAGCACGTCGGGTTTGTTCAGAGGGTAATGGATGCGGAATCCGGCGTAGCCGACTGAGTCGGGCAGTTCTTCCGGGAAAGTGTTTTTTCCGAAATCGAAAAACTCCGGCGAGTAGCGCAGCGGCTTTTTCGCATTATCCGGCAGGGCATAGATTTCCACCGGCCGGTCATGATGTTCGCCGCCGGGATGGAAAAAGCGTACCTGGAAAGGCAGTCCTTCGCGCCGCCAGAGCGTGCGTTCGTCTTTCCAGCGGATGTCGCGCAGTTGGTCGTAGTTCAGGTTGCGCAGGGCCTTGGGCAGGGCGGGCGCGGCGGAGAGGTAGTTTTCCTTGGCCATCGTCTCGGCCATGCGCACGACATCGTCAAAGCCAAACGCCTCCTGCCGGCGGCTGCTGATGACAATCACCAGCAAGGCCACCGTGAGCGCGCCGAAGATGAGGTGCGTTTTCATTTCCTGTGAGAATGCGCAAGTTAGCGGGTTCTTGGCGGATGGAAAGCGGGGGGATGGGTCCTGTCGAGAAAGCTGGATGGCAACGCTTCGTCGTTGCCCATTCTCAAGACGGAAACGACGAAGCGTTTCCCTCCAGCTTTGAATCAGCCTCCGCCTAAAGTTCCCCTGCCAGGTCGGCGGCGATCTGTTCCGAGGCGGTGCCGTCACCGTAGAAATTCCCGCGAACGCTCATGGCTTGGAGGGCGGCGGGATCTTCCAGCAGCCGGGTCGCTTCCTCGACGATGCGAACAGCCGAACAACCGACAAGCTTCACCGTGCCGCCAGCCACGCCTTCCGGCCTTTCGGTGACATCGCGCAACACCAGCACCGGTTTACCCAGCGCGGGAGCTTCCTCCTGCACGCCGCCGGAATCGGTCAGGACAAACGTGCAACGGGAGAGTAGCCAGCAAAACCGCGGGTATTCCAGCGGAGCGAGAAGTTTCATGTTGGGAAGGCCGCCCAGCCTCCTATGCATGACGGAATGGACATTGGGATTGAGGTGCACGGGAAAGATCCAGTCGATATCGGGAAAACCCGCGGCCAGCGTGGCGAGGGCTTCCGCGATGGACTCCATGCCGTGACCGAAACTCTCGCGGCGATGGGCGGTGATCAGGACGAAGGGCCGTTCGGTCGCGATGTCGAGCGAGGGCGGATTCTCCTCCAGCTTTCGTAAGGTCCACATCAGCGCATCAATGGCGGTGTTGCCGGTGATGAGAATCCGCGCAGCCGGGACTCCTTCGCGCAGCAGGGCGTCGGCGGCCGACCGGGTGGGGGCGTAGTAGCGGTCGGCCACAAGGTCGATGATGCGGCGGTTGATTTCCTCGGGCCACGGGGCGAGCCGGTCTCCCGTGCGCAGTCCCGCTTCCACATGCGCCACCGGGATCTTCCGATGGAAGGCGGCCAGCGCCGCCGCCGCCGCCGTGGTGGTGTCACCCTGGCAGACCAGAAAATCCGGGGCGGTTGCGGCCAGCACCTCATCGATCTTCGCGAGGGCCTGCGCCATGAATTGGGACAGGCCTTGGTTTGGGGTCATCAGACCGAGCTGGTGGTCGGGGCGGAGACCGAACCATTCGATGACGGGCCCGGACATTTCACGGTGCTGCCCGGTATCGCATGATCGGACATCGAGATCCGGCCGTAGGGAAAGGGCTTGAACGACGGGAGCCATTTTGATGACTTCCGGGCGCGTGCCATAGAGACAGAGAATGCGTTTGCTCATGCTGTTGCTTTGCGCCGGCCGACCAGTAGCGTGAAATTGCTGGGAATGACGTCGCGATCAATGAGGAGATTCTCCAGCGCGCAGAGGTCTTCCACCTGCCTGACGGCATCCCTGTCGTCGAGGGTGAAGTTGTGGACGATGCCGTTGTAAAGCAGTTGCTGGATCGTGCCACCCAGTTTCCGAACGGCAACGATGTCGAAGTATTGGTGGAAGAGCGGGACAATCTCGGCGGAGCGGATCGACTCGAAGGGAGACTCCGCCTCGACCAGCGAAGGGGCGGGGCGGCCCTCCTCCGTCTTCACGGCACCCCAGGGCAGCACCCGGAGACGCTCCGGGAGGCGGGCCAGCCGGTCTTGAACCAGCAGCATTTGCAGATTGGTCCATTGGAATTGCGAGGGCCCCGTGAACTCCTCCAGAATGAAGAGTCCATCCGGTGTGAGGGCCTCATGGACCTGCTCCATAGTGCGTTCCAGCTCGAGAAAATGATGGAAGCTCTCCTTGGAAACGATGAGATCGTAGGTGCCCGCGGGAAGGGTGAGGCGGTTCACGTCGGCGACGCGGAAGGATCCTTCGATGCCGGCGGCGATGCGGCGCCGCTCCGCCTCGGCGATGCGGGCTTCGCTGAGATCGTATCCTTCGGTGCGCAGCGCGGAACCCGAGGCATGCAGGCGCAGACTGGTTCCGCCACTCCCGCAGCCCAAGTCGAGGCTGCGCCGGGCCGGGCCGCCCCGGAACTTGCCAATCCATTCCTGCCAGACGAGTCCGTCAAGGCGGGTGCGATCCTGATAGTTTGCCTGAATGATCGGATGGCAAAGCCACGAATGCCAGTGGCCGCTGGCTTCAAGTTGCAAGTGACCGCCCCATTTGCGGCCTTCGATGGCCAGCTTTTCCGCGTAGGAGGTGTCGGTCTTTTCGACCGTTGCGGTTTGGGCCGCCTGCTCAGGAGTGCCTTCCGGGTTCAGTTGGCCGCGCAGCCAGGCAATTCCTTCGTCGCGCTGCCGTATTGCTGCGTCGGCGGCGGCGATCCGGGCGTCGGAAAGTTCCAGAATCCCTTGCAGCAGGCGCAGGATTTCCGGCGTCGGCACCTCATCCGTTTTGGCAGGAGTGCTCACGCCGGACTTTCGCCATGAGGTGCGAATTGAAGATCTTTGGCGAGGTGTTCCTCCCAGATGAGGTTCCATTTCCGTTCAAAGCGGTGGCGGTTTTCTTTGAAAAGAGGGTCGTATTCTCCACTCTCGGCCAATTTCTTGAAGGCGGCCTGGCCGAAGTGGTGAACAAAAACGTCGCCCGCGCAGACGATGCGGTATCCGGCCTGCCGCACCCGCAGCGCGTAGTCGTCATCTTCAAACATCCCGATGCCAAACTGCTCGTCGAGCGGGCCGATTTTCTCGAAAGTGTCCCGGCGCAGGGCCGCACAGAAAAGTGCCAGCATGGAAATGTCCGCTACCTTGCCGTCCTGCCGCCAGGTTTGCTCAGTGGCGAATTGTTCCATCTCGCGCCAGGTGGTGTAATCGGAGTCCAGCCGGGCTTCGTTGGAAACGGCGTTGGACCGTGGACCGACCAGCCCGATCTCCGGGTCATCGAGGTGACGCAGCAACCGCGTGAGCCAGCCCGGCGTAACGATGGTGTCGTTGTTCTGGATCACCAAATACTGCCCTGTGGCCAGGGTCAGGCCCTGATTGTTGGCGGCGGAGAAGCCAACGTTCTTGGAATTGAGGATCACCTTAATGCGCGGTTCGCGCTGTTCGATGAAGCGCAGGTAGGATGGCGTGCCGTCCTTCGACGCGTTGTCCACCACGATGATCTCGTAGTTCGGGTGGTCGGTGTTGCGCAGGATGCTCTCGAGGCAGAGCTGGGTGATGGCGCGGTTTCCATAGGTCACGATGACAATGCTGGCCAGGGGCGTGTTGGCGGCGAGCGCGTCCTTGATGATTCCGACCCGGTGCGGCCAACTATTGCGGCGGGCGACTTCCTTGCGGCGTTCGACCATCGCGGGATCGCGTTCCTGCAAGGCGGCATCGAGTTGCAGGACGAAGTCTTCCTTGTCGGCCGCGAGATAGAGATAGTCGCGGTATTGGTGGAGTTCGGGCAGGTTTACCGAGACGACCGGTTTGCCCCAACTGATATACTCGTAAAATTTCACCGGATCGACCGCGCGGGTGATTTCGTTGATTTTGAACGGAATGATGCAGACGTCGAAATTGTACAGGTAATGCGGCATGTTTTCGTAGGGCTGCAGGCCGCAGAAATTGACATTGATCAAGCTGTCCAGCTCCGTGAAGTCCGATCCATACACGGCACCAATGAGGACGAAGGTGTAGTCCGGTCGCGCCCGCGCAACGTGCAGCATCAGCTCGATGTCGAACCAATCCTCGATGCCGCCGTAGAACCCGATGATGGGGCGGGGGAGCGTGTCGAGCAGGGTGTTCGGGCCGTAGCGCTGCTCGTAGAAGTCGATGTCCACCCCGTTGCGGGCCAGAACGGTCGGACGTCCCGCCGGGGCCCATTTGTCGTAGAGCCGCTGCGCGGTGGTAACGACGAGATCACTGTGCTGCACCAGGGGGATTTCGGCCTGCGGAATGTCCGGGTGGACGCCTTGAAAATTTGCCCATTCGTCCATGCAATCGTAAAGGAGCTTCCAGCCCCAGCGGTGCTTGGTGGCGGCGGCGACCGGTTGCCACGAGGCGATCATGACATAGGCCACCGCTTCGTTGATGTTCCAGGCACGACGCAACTCGTCGAGGGACTCCAGGATCGCGTCGGCTTCCAGTCCATCTATCACCCGCACGCCCGTATCCAGGGGACGCAGAACGGCCAGCGAAACTTCGTAAAGATTTTCCCGCAGTTCCTTCACGGCGAAGCGCGGCGAAGCGTTCAACGGGAGCAGATTCGTCAGTCGGAGATAAAACACGCGGTGTCCTTCGCGGGC
>JBMOHI010000189.1:0-4952 GCA_049317925.1 Terrimicrobiaceae bacterium | reverse complement strand
AAGGGCGTGAGGAAAAAGCCGTGGCTTTCCAGATCGCGCGCCGCCATGAAGGCGGTGGCGTTCGCGGAATGTCCCGGCGTGTAGCGTTCTTTGGTTGGATTCATGGGTTTGTTTGTTGGCAAACCCGCGACCGCGAGACCGTGAAATAAAAAATCCCACAGCCTTCATCGGGCCGTGGGTTCTTCGGGTGATCGGAAAAATCAGCTCCGCAAAATTGCCACGGCTCCGAGGCCGACGACGGCCTTGGATACGACGCTAATTTTGACGGAGGCGAGATGATTCATCTGAGAACCGATGAAGCTAGAAGCGTTTAGCGAAAAGGCAAGCCTTCTTTCGGATCAGGACGCGGCCACCTCGGCGAAGCGCGAATGCTTGATCCCGAGGCTTTCAAAAATCCGCTTGGTCGCATCGGAGCGGTTCAGGGTGTAGAAATGGATTCCGCGGACCTTGTTTTCCAGCAGATCGCGGCATTGCTCGGAGGCATGATGGATGCCGACGCGACTCATGGCGTCGGTGTCGTTGTCGCAACGCTGCAGGGCGCGCAGCAGTCGGGCGGGAAAGCGCGCACCGGCGGCAAGTTCAGCCATGCGTTTCATGCTGGCCAGGGATGTCACCGGCATGATGCCCGCGATGATCGGAACGGTGATGCCGGCCAGTTCGCAGCGGTCGCGGAAATCGAGGAAATCGCGGTTGTCAAAGAAAAGCTGGGTCACGATGTAGTCCGCGCCCTCGTCCACTTTTTGTTTGAGGTAGTCCATTTCCAGCAGGCGGTTGGGCGTGCCGGGATGACCCTCGGGAAAACCGGCCACACCGATGCCGAAGCCACGTTTGTCGGGGTGGGCGCCGGATTCGTTGAACGTGCGGATGAACTTGACCAGATCGGCCGCGTGCTGGAAATCGTCATCGCTCTTGCGGTAGTCCGTGCCCTTGGGCGGGTCGCCACCGAGGGCGAGGATGTTGCTCACGCCAGCCTGGGCGTAGCGTTCGAGAATTGCGGTGATCTCGGCTTCCTTGTGACACACGCAGGTGAGATGCGGGATGGGATCGAGCGAGGTGGTTTCCTTGATGCGGACAACGAGTTCGTGGGTCAACTCGCGGGTGGAGCCGCCCGCGCCGTAGGTCACGCTGACGAAGTGCGGCTGATAGGGCTCCAGTTCGCGGATGGTTTCGTACAGGCTCTCGGCCGTCTCGGCGGTCTTCGGGGGGAAGAACTCGAACGAGAATGTTGTCGGATGACCTTGGAAAATGTCCTGAACGTGCATGGGTGGCGCGAGAGAGTGTCTATGCCTTTGGCTTGTCAATCAAGCTTCGGCCGTCTCGGATTCCTTGGGAACTTTTTCGGCGAGGTAGGCCCATTCCGTGTTGGCCTTGGCCAGTGAATCGGCCACGCCGGCCAGTTCGCGGTTGAGTTCCAAGGCGCGGGACGGATTCTGATAGAGCGAGGGATCGTCCAGTTTCTCGGTCAGTTCGGTTTGCCGAGCTTCGAGTTCGACGATGGAGGCTTCGAGTTCGGCGATGCGCTTGAGTTGATTGCGGCGCTCCTTGTTTTCGGCCTGGCGGCGTTCCGACTCCGCCTTGCGCAGGGCGCGGATTTCCTTCATGCCCATCTTCGGCGCGGCGGGCTCGACTGCGGCGGCGGGAGCATCGGGCTGATAGTTGTGCAGTTTGGCCACAAGGGCGCCGCGTTCACTGGTCGCTTGGGATTTTTCGAGATAGTATCCGTAGTCACCCGCATAGGCAGTGAGGTGTCCGGCGTGGATGTGCAGCACGGTGGTGGCGAGGGCGCGGATGAAATGCACATCGTGGCTGACGAAAAGCAACGTGCCTTCGTATTGCTGCAAGGCGCGGATGAGCGCGTCGATGCTGGGCATGTCCAAGTGGGTCGTGGGCTCGTCGAGCAGGAGAAGATTCGGCGGATGGAGGAGCAGCTTGACCAGCGCAAGGCGGCTTTTCTCTCCGCCGCTCAGGACGCTGACGCGCTTGAACACATCATCGCCGCGGAAGAGAAACGAACCGAGAATGGTGCGGACGGCCTGTTCGCCGATGCCGGAAACATCGGCCATGGCTTCCTCCAGGACCGTGCGTTTGACGCTGAGCATGTCGGTGCGGTGCTGGGCGAAATAGCCGATGCTGGCGTTGTGGCCGGGTGTGCGCTGTCCGCCTTGAATGGGGACGAGGTCGCCGAGGATTTTTAGCAGGGTCGATTTGCCCGCGCCGTTGGGGCCGACCAGCACGGTGCGCTGGCCGCGTTCGACTTCGAGAGTCAGGTCTTCGTAAACGACGTGATCGCCGTAGGCCTGGCGGACGTTTTCGAGCGCGATGACCCGCTGGCCGCTGCGCGGGGGCTGGGGGAAACGGAATTTGACCGTGGCCTCGGGGCTTTCGGGCGCTTCGAGGCGCTCCATTTTGTCCAGGCGTTTGATGCGCTCCTGGGCCTGCGAGGCTTTGCTGGCCTTGGCCCGGAAGCGATTGACGAAATCCTCGAGGTGGGCGATCTCGCGTTGCTGGTTTTTGTAGGCGGCGAGGTATTGTTCTTCGCGGGCCTGTTTCTGCGCGAGGAAATCCTCGTAGGTGCCGACGTAACGGTGCAGGCGCTGGCGGGAAATTTCGACCATGACGTAGCAAATGGCGTTGAGAAAAGCGCGGTCGTGGGAAATGGTCAGAATCGCGCCGGGATAGTCCGAGAGGTATTCCTGAAACCAGCCGAGAGTCTCCAAATCGAGGTGGTTGGTCGGCTCATCGAGCATCAGCAAATCGGGTTCCATCACGAGCAGACGGGCGAGGTGGGCGCGCATGACCCAGCCGCCACTCATGGTGCGGGCCAGGCGGTGATGGTCGGTCTCGCGGAAGGCCAGACCGGCGAGGATGCGTTTGGCCTTGGCTTCGAGATTGTAGCCGTCGAGCTCGGCGAACTCGGCCACGGCTTCGTGATGTTCCGCCGTTTCCTCGTCGGGATGATCGCGGAGTTTCTTTTGCACCGCGGCCATTTCCGGTGAGATGGCAGTGGCGAGTTCGAGCACGCTTTCGTCCGCTGAGGGCGCGCTTTCCTGCGGCAGAAATCCAACGGAGGAGCCGCGCTGAAGGGAGACCGTGCCTTCATCGGGTGAGTTCTCACCGAGGATGAGAGAGAAGAGCGTGGTCTTGCCCGCGCCATTGGGGCCGATGAGGCCAACGCGGTCGCCCGCGTTGATTTGCAGCGAGGCCTCCTCGAAGAGGACACGGCCGTTGTAGGATTTCGTCAGTTGAGAGACAGTCAGCATGAAAAAGTCGCGCAGCGTAGCGCGTCAGGCCAGCTCCTGCAAGGCATGTGCCATCGCGACCGGCAGAGGGCGCGCGCCGCGACCGCCGAGCCCGGCGTCGATTTTTTCCAGTCGCCGGATGAGATCCACGACCTCGGCCCGGGCATAGGGTCCTCCCGCCGCCTCGCAAAAATGCGTGCGGCAGCCGAAGGGACGGTCCTTATAAATCATGCAGCGGGAGGTTTGCTGATGGAGCATGGGACAGGCCCCGTCCTGGCGTTCGGGAAGTTTGCGCCGACCGGTGGCCCGCAGCGCTTTCGCGGCCAGCAGGGCTTCGCCGTGGGTCAGATAGGGGGTGAGGCCGGTGAGTTTGAAATGACAACATTCCGTGCGCAGCGTGCACTGGCGGTCAATCGGCCGCGCCGCCAAATCGGCATAGACGTCGAGAACCTCCTGAAAATGAGCATCGGCATCGTCGTGTTCGAGTTGGCTCTGGCGCATGGTGAACAGATTATCGCTCTCCGCACTAAACAACCAGCCCGGCCGCATGGCCACTGGCCCAGGCCCACTGGAAATTGTAGCCGCCCAGCCATCCGGTTACATCGACAACCTCTCCAATGAAGAAGAGTCCCCGCACCGTGCGAGCCTCCATCGTTTTGGAGGAAAGTGCGCCCGTATCGATGCCGCCCAAAGTGACTTCCGCTTTGGGATAGCCCTCCGTGCCGGAGAAATCCAACGGCCAATGGTGAAGGAGCCGTTCGAGTTTGGTGAGATCGCTTTGGGAAAAATGGGCCAGAGGCTTTCGCGGTGCATAGCGTTCGCACCACGAGTCGGCCAGCCGGCGCGGCCAATGTTGGGCCAGGATGGCGGGCAGGCTGGTTTTTGTCGCGCGTTCCCTTGCCAGCCAATCAGGGTCCCGGATCCCTGGCAGCAAATCGAAGGTCAGGGTTTGATTCTCCCGCCAATATGAGGAGATTTGCAAAATGGCCGGCCCGCTCAACCCGCGATGGGTGAAAAGCGCGGCTTCCTCGAAGTCGGCCCCGTTATGCCGGACGGATACCGGCAGTGCGACGCCACTGAGTTCCTGAAAGGCTTCGCGATCTTCCGGGGTGAAGGTGAGGGGAACGAGACCGGGGCGGAGTTCGGTGACGCGCAATCCGAATTGCCGCGCGATGCGATAGCCGAAGTCGGTCGCGCCAAGCTTGGGAAAAGACAGGCCGCCGGTGGCGATGACGAGTGCTTCGCATTCGAGTTCGCCGGAGGAGGTGGCGAGGCGGAAACGGTCGGGCTGCTCGATCACGCGCACGGTGCAGCCCGTGCGGATTTCCACACCGGCGGCGGCGCACTCGGCCAGTAACATCTCGATGATGGAACGCGAACTGCGGTCGCAGAATTGCTGGCCGAGTTTCTTTTCGTGATAGGCGATGCCGTGTTTTTCCACGAGGGCGATAAAATCCTCCGGGGTGTACCGCGCGAGGGCGGAGCGGCAGAAATCGGGATTGGCCGAGAGGTAGTTGTCCGCCCCGGCGTAGATGTTGGTAAAATTGCAGCGTCCACCGCCGGAGATGGCAATCTTTTGTCCGGGGCGGTCATTCCGCTCGAGCAGGGCAACCCGGCGTCCGCGTTGTCCAGCGGTGAGGGCGCACATCATGCCCGCAGCGCCGCCGCCGATGATGATGACGTCGAATGGTGCGGTGGACATTACAAACCGGG
>JBMOHI010000188.1:0-4953 GCA_049317925.1 Terrimicrobiaceae bacterium | reverse complement strand
GCGATGAACACGGGGACACGATCGGCGGGATCGGGTCGGGGATTGTTTATGATGCCAAGGAAGAGGTTTTTTTCTGCGTCTCCGACCGGGGACCGGGGGATGGCAGCCTGCCTTGGCGTCCGCGTTATCTCGTTTTGAAAATCACTCAGGAGGGGGATCGTTTGGTGCCGAAGGTGCTGAAATCCGTGCTCTTCCGCGATGAGTCCGGACGCACGATGACGGGCCTGATGCCGGATGACGCCCAGGCCGAGACCCCGCGCATGAAGGACGGGCGCACGTGCATCGACCCGGAGGCCATCGCACTGGCTCCCGACGGCTCGATCTATGTCACTGATGAATATGGGCCGTTTCTCTATCAATTTGCGCGCGATGGAAAAATGATCCGACGCCTGGAATTGCCGGAGACGTTTCGGCCGAGAACGCGGGAGGGACGCCTGGATTTCACTGACAAGGCGGACCTCGTTTCGGGGCGCGACATCAACCGCGGACCCGAGGGCATGTGCCTGTTGCCGGATGGAAAAACCGCCGTCCTCGCCTTCCAGAGTGCCCTTGTGCAAGATGGGGGAAAAGCGGCGGGAGAGGCCCTGTTGCTCTTCCTCGACTTGGAAACGGGGAAGCCGTCGGCCGTTTTCCGGCACGCGATGTCACCCGCCGAAGCCGGATCCCAGGCGGAAAAGCTTCTGGTCAACGACCTCGCCGCGCTGGATGACCACCGTTTTCTTCTGCTGGAGCGCGACGAGCTCGGACGCAATGGCGACAAAGACCCTACAATCGCCCGCTACAAATCCGTCTGGTTGATCGATACGCGGACGGCCACAAATCTTCTCCAAGCAGACAAAACCGCCAGCCGCCGCAGCGTCAGCAAACACCTGCTCTTCAACCTTCCCGATCTCGTTCCGGATCCGAAAACACTTGGCGCGAAATGGGAGGGTCTCGCCCTCCTCCCCTCGCCCAACGCTGCAGAGGCCGTCCTGCTCATGACGGCGGACAACGACTTTCTCACGCCGGTCATTCACGACGAGGGCAAGGAGAACTCCTTTCCCCGCGTGGAAGACTCTGTGCCGATGCAGTTTTTCAAAATTCGCGCGCCCCTGCCGGAGAATCCTTGAGCCTGAGGCCTTCCCTTTGCGAAGCTGCGGAACCTTGAGCGACAACTTCCAACAAGCCCTTGCTGATGCCCTGCCGGTTTTGCAGAAAATCCGCGGCGGTTTCGGTCCGCATCCCACGGGAACGCTGGCGGCGCTGGCAAAGATCAAGGCGACCGTTGAAAAAGCTCCCGCCACTTCACCTGAAGCGTCCGCTCGCGGGATAAGCGCGAAGTCGCCAACTCCCTCAGCGGGGAAGCCGGACGCCGCGCCCGCCGTCCCTCCACCCGGCCCCGACGAGCCGCTCGAGATCCTGCGCAAGGCCGCCCTCGCCTGCGTGAAATGTCCCCATCTGGTGAAATCCCGCACCCAGGTCGTTTTCGGCGTGGGTAATCCCAACGCGGAACTGATGTTCGTGGGCGAGGCGCCGGGTGCGGATGAGGACGAGCACGGCGAGCCTTTCGTCGGCAAGGCCGGGCAGCTTCTGACCAGGATCATTCAGGTCATGGGTTTTTCCCGCGAGGAGATTTATATCGGCAACGTTCTGAAATGTCGACCGAACATGCCGCCCGGCGAAAGCGGCAATCGCAAGCCGAAGCCGGAAGAAATGCAGACCTGCCTGCCCTGGCTGGAAAAGCAGATCGCAATCATCAAACCCCGCGCCCTCGTCGCCCTCGGAGCCACCGCGGTGGAAGGCCTTCTCGGCAACACGGAACCCGTGGGCAAACTGCGCGGCCGCTGGCTGGATTTCCACGGCATCCCGGTGATGACGACCTATCACCCGGCGTATTTGCTGCGCAATCAATCCATCGCGGAAAAGCGCAAGGTCTGGGAGGACATGCTGCTCGTGCTGGAAAAACTGGAAAAGCCCATCAGCGAAAAGCAGCGGCAGTTTTTCACTAAGGCAGGTTAGGCCAGCGGCCAATGACAAATGACCATTGACCAATAGCCACCCCATGAAACGCATCCTCATCACCCACCGGACGGAGTATTTTTATCACTCGCCGGTCACGTTTGGACCACACCGCGCCCTGCTGCGGCCGCGGGAGGGACACGATGTGCATATCGAGGGATCGTTGCTCAACATCGAACCCAAGGCCGATGTGCGCTGGCTGCGGGACATTTACGGCAATTCGATTGCGGTCATCACCTTTGCCGAACCTTCCAACAAACTGAGTCTCTTCAGCGAGGTGAGCGTGGCGCATTACGATGTGAATCCGCTCGACTTCCTGATCGACCCGAACGCGCTTTCGTATCCGTTTCAATACGCGGCGGACGAGCAGGCGGAGTTGATACCCTACCGGCTTTCCAGCTATCCGCATGACGGCACAGCCCTGCAGGACTGGCTTTCCTTCATTTACACGCCGGGCCAGTTGATCAACACGTTCGACCTGTTGAACCGGCTGAATACGCGAATCTACGAATCGTTCCGCTACGCACGGCGCGAGGAGTTCGGCGTTCAGGTTCCCTCCCTGACGCTGGCCTGGGGCAGCGGTTCCTGCCGCGACTATGCGGTGCTGATGATGGAAGCCGCGCGGTGTTGGGGCTTCGGCGCGCGCTTCGTCACCGGCTACATTCAAATGGACGAGGGTCAGCACGGTTCCACCCACGCGTGGACAGAGATCTACATTCCGGGCGCGGGCTGGCGGGGATTCGATCCGACAAACAACAAACTGGCGGGGTCCGAGCATGTGTCCGTGGCCGTGGCCCGTGATCCGGATAAAGCCTCGCCCCTGGCCGGAGCGTGGGTGGGAGCGCCTGGCGCCTTCGACCGGATGGATGTTTCTGTACAGGTCGTGCCGCTGTGAGCCTGATAGAGCGGGCCGGACGCGATATCCTCTGGCACTTCGTCATCAAGTCGCTGTTCGTGCTTTTCAGCGTTTGCGCGCGGGTGCGGATGGTGATTTACGAACCGGTTCCGAAAACCGGCGGGTTCATCCTGGCCTCGAATCACATCAGCCATTTCGATCCGCCCATTCTCACACCGTTTTTTCCCCGCCGGATTGACTGGATCGCGATGGTGGAGCTTTTTCATGGCAGGCTGCTCAACGGATTTTTCTCCGGCCTGAATGTGATTCCGGTGGATCGCACGGGCTCGGACCGCACCGCGCTGCGCACAGCGGTGAAGCGCTTGCAGGACGGGCGCGTGGTGGGGATTTTTCCCGAGGGCGGAATCCGCGACGGGGCAGCGTCCATCGTCAATGGTGGACCCATGAAGGAAGGCGTGGCGTTGCTGGCGGTGTTGTCCGGCGCCCCGATCATTCCCTGCGTGATCCTGGGCAGCGACCGACTGTATCAAAAGAAAAACTGGCTGCCGTGGCGGCGGGTGCGAGTCTGCATCGGCATCGGCGGGGCCATTGTGGCGGACGACAACCTTTCCGGAGAGGCCCGACGCAAGGATGTGCTCGAGCGCTTTGCCGCGGAGATCTTGCGTTTGAAAGAGCGGCTCTGCACGGACTTTCAACTCACGCAAGACGACCTGCCTCATTCACCGCAACAACGCATGTCGGAACCATGAGGCGGGTCGTGGAGAAAACTATCGCCGGAGCGATGGACGGTGCGATGTGCGGCATGATGAACGCCCTGCAATGGCACCGGCGGGACCAGGTCTGCTCGCTTGAGGAATTCCACACGTATCTTGAGAGTTGTTCGGGAATCACCCGCGAGGACTATTATCACGCGCCGCCCGTGGCGAACGCCTCGCAGAATGGTGTTTGGCTGGAGTGGGACACTCCGCGGCCGAGCGGGTTCGCGGAAAACGACCGCGTGCGGGTGCGCTATCACGCCTGTCGTCAGGGGCCTACCGCGCCGACCGTGTTGTTGCTGCATGCGCTGATGAGCAGCAGTGATTTCGGCTACCTCCGGCTGGCCCGCTGGTACAACGAACGCGGATGGAATGTGGCGTTTCCCCACCTGCCCTTTCACTATTCACGGAATCCGAAGGGCTATTGGAACGGCTTGCTCGCCATCAATGCCAACCTCATCCGTAACGTCGAAACCATCCGTCAGGGCGTGGTCGAGCTGCGCCAGTTGATGAGCCAGTTGCGCGCGAGGGGCTGCCGGGAATTTGCCATGATGGGAACAAGCTACGGCGGCTGGAATGGCGCGTTGCTCAGCTTTTTGGAGCCGGATTTTCGTTTCCTCGCGCTCATCCAGCCCATCGTCAATGTCGAGCACGCCATCTGGGGAAACCCCAGCTCGGCCACCATGCGACGGTTGCTGCTGGCCCGCGGCTTCACGCCGTGGGACCTGGGCGAGCATGTGCGGCTTTGCTCGCCCTTGCACGGGATCCCACTTTGCGGGGCCGAACGCGCCATCATCACCGCCGGCCTGTACGATCAGGTTTCGCCCGCGCGGGAATTGCTCACGCTCAAGCACCGCTGGCACGGATCGAAACTCCTGCACGTGCGGCAGGGCCACTTTGGCTACACGGCCCTGAGAAAGACCCTTGATGAGATCGATCATCTCATTTAGCACGAACAAACCTAAATTCTATGTCCTCCTACTTTTCCGACATCCCGAAGATCACCTACGAAGGCCCGAAGTCCAAAAACCCGCTCGCCTTCAAACACTACAACCCCGACGAACTCGTCGAAGGCAAATCCATGGCGGAGCATCTGCGCTTCTCCGTGGTTTATTGGCACACCTTCCGCGGAACGGGTTCGGATCCCTTCGGCGCGGGGACGATGCTGCGTCCGTGGGACGACGGTTCCGCCTCGGTGGAGAACGCGCAGAAACGCGCCCGGGTCGCTTTTGAATTCATCGAAAAACTGGGGGCGCCGTTTTACGCGTTTCACGACCGTGACGTGGCGCCGGAAGGCGCGACCCTGGCCGAGAGCAACCGCAACCTCGACGCCGTGGCCAAGGT
>JBMOHI010000187.1:0-4954 GCA_049317925.1 Terrimicrobiaceae bacterium | reverse complement strand
CCCGTTTCCGGATTCCAACGCTTCACATCGTGTCCAGCCTCATTCCAATCGTGCACCGTATAAATCCGGTTCTGGCCATCCACCGCGACTCCTTCAATGAGGAAAGGAACGTGCCCGAAACTGTTGGCCGGCTGACCCGTATTGCCGATCGTGCTGAGGTTGGTGTAAACACTCCGATTGACCACCAGCTTCCAATGATACTCTCCCGCCGGAGCCGCCGAGCCGTCGTCCTTTAGTCCATCCCAGCTCGATTGATAGCTTCCGGCCGGAAACCTTTTCATCGTCCACAAAACTCTCACCAGATTTCCTTCGGGCGAATAGATTCCTGCCGAAACCAATCCCTCCTCGGCAAGATTCCAGGAAAACCCTGAGCCGCTTGTAATCATCGCCAGCGAAGCAAGGAAGGCCAACACCAAGCTGTGCAACCGGAAGCGCATGAAGCCCTGAAGCTTCCCGGGATCAGCTGGAACGATCCAGCCAATCAGCCGAACTCCGATTATTCGATGGATTCGCTTCATGAAAAAGGCCGCGTGAGAAAGACCCTAAACCCGCATGCGGGATTGCGAAAGCCGATTTTTCTATCTCGAGCAATTTGAGCGTGGCGAATTCGCCATCTGTTGCTTGCATAATAGTAAATTGCGGGGAGGGTTCCTTCTGTGCCTCTGCTCCATCCACGATGTGTTCGCGCCCTCGCCGCGCTGGCGGTCGTGATGGGTTCGCCGGTGAAGGCAGCGGTGTCCGATCCAAATTTCACCGAGTCAACCTTTCTGGATCCAGGCATTGGAAGTTTTGCCGCGACAGGCATGGCCTGGGCCCCGGACGGCTCCGGCCGGTTGTTCATCATTCGCAAAGGGGGGTTCAGCGGCACGGGCACGGCGGAGGCGCGGATTGTGGCCAATGGCACCCTGTTGACGACGCCTTTTGCCACGGAGACGGTCTTTACCTCGAGTGAGTGCGGCCTGATCGGGATGGCCTTCGACCCCGGTTTTGCCACGAACGGATATGTGTACTTTTTTGTCACCGTCTCATCCTCTGAACAGCAGATCATTCGCTACACCGCGTCCGGCAATACGGGCACCAACCGGACTGTCATCGTCAGGGGGCTGCCCACCCGCGGGGCGAACCATGACGGCGGCGGGTTGGAAATCGGCCGGGACGGGAAAATCTACTGGGCGGTCGGTGACCAGGGCAACCGCACCGGGGTGGACCTGAATACGACTTTGCTGGCGGCCAAAGTGGGCCGGGCCAACCGGGACGGGTCGGTGCCGGCGGACAATCCCTTCGTTGATGGCGCGGGGGGCAATGCCGATTACCTCTGGGCCGGCGGCCTGCGCAATCCGTACACACTTACCGTTCAGCCGGGCACGGGCGCGCTGTGGGTGAATGTGGTCGGCGACGGCTATGAGCAAATTTTCACGGTCGAGCGCGCGGACAATCTCGGTTACGACAACGTGGAAAACGGCATCCCGGCGGGCAGCCCGGCCCCCTACGCCCGGTATATCACGCCCGTCATCAAATACCGCACGAACGGCACGGACACCCGGAATATCACCACCACCGGTGCGGTCCGTTCAGGCAACGTGGTGACGATCACCACGACCGTGGCGCATGGCTTTCGCAAAGGGGAAAAGGTCACAATTGCCGGTGTGACGGACCCCAGTTTTAACGGGGCCTTTTTTGTCCAGGATGTTCCTGCTGCGACGACGTTCACTTTCCCGCAGGTCGGTCCCGACGCCTCCAGCGGCAGCCCGGCCGCCCCGGTCGCCACAGCGACGACGCTCAACATCGGCGGATCGCTCACCGGCGGAACGTTTCTCGACACGACTGCCGTGCCGATTGGCTATCGGGGGAATTTCTTTTTCGGCGATTACAATTCCGGCCGGGTCATTCGCTCGACGCTCAACACCGACAATTCGATCGCCAGCGTCGATTATTTTGCCACCGGGAATAACATGATCGACCTCGCCGTCGGCCCGGACGGTGCGCTGTACGGCCTCCAATACAACGGCATCATCCGCCGCTGGGCGACCCAGTCCCCGCCGGGGTTGATCGTCACCCCCACTCAACGGCAAACAGACGAAGGGGCACGGATCGCCGTGACGATCCGCTTGGCAACGGTTCCGACGGACACTGTCACGGTGGAGGTCAATCGCACTTTGGGAGATTCCGACCTCTATGTGCAGTCGGGGTTTCGGCTGTTCTTCACACCGTCGAATTGGTCGACGCCACAAACGGTCATGATCCAAGCCGTCGAGGACTCCGACGCGGTGTCGGACACGGCGGAGTTTTCCGTCACCTCCCCCGGACTGACGACGCAAACGGTGAACGTGTTTGCCCTGGACAATGATGCCCCGGCCATTGTGCGTAATCCGCCCAGTGTCACCGTGCCGGAAGGCGGGTCTGCGACGTTTGCCGTTTCGCTCACCGGGCCACCGGTTACTCCCGTCACGCTAAGTGTCACCCGCACCGGCGGAGACGCCGACCTGACGGCCCCGGGCGGCAGCGCGATGGTTTTCACCGGCAGCACGTTTTCCACGCCACAAACGGTCACCCTATCCGCCGCCGAGGATGCCGACGCGACCGACGGCACCGCCACGTTCACGGTCTCCGGGACCGGGCTGACCAGCGCGACGGTCAGCGCCACGGAGCAGGACAATGACGCCACCTCGCCGCTCATCACATCGTCCGCACCGGCGACGGCGGTTATCAACGCGCCATTCCTCTACGATGCCGCCGCGACCGGCAATCCCGCTCCGGTCTTTTCCCTGCCCACCGCGCCATCCGGCATGGGGATCGACGCCGGGACCGGGGTGATCACTTGGACACCCGACACACTCGGCAGCTATCCGGTGACCGTGCGAGCAGGCAACGGGGTAGGCACACCGGCCGAGCAGACTTTCTCCCTGGCGGTGGTGGCCGACGAGCCCCCCACTGCGAGCCTGACGCGCCCCTACGAGGGCGAGATTGTTTCGGGAACAGGGGCGGAGTTTTTTGGAGATGGGCACGATGACGTGCGAACCGTGCGCGGGGAGTTTTTCATCAATGACGTGTCCTCCTACACCGACACTGCGGCGGGCGGCCACTACCATATCGGCGGCTCGCACAATCTTTGGAACACCACCCTGCTGGCCAGTGGCGGGCATACCGTGAGAATGACGGTGTTTGACACCGCGGGGCAGTCCGGGTCGGTCACCCGTTCGGTCATCGTGGCCAACGGCATCCCGCCCATGGAGGCATGGAAACTCGCACGCTTTTCCACGGAGCAACTCGACAATCCCGCCGCGAGCGGGGATCTCCAGGATCCCGACGGGGACGGATTGGTAAACCTGCTGGAGTATGCCTTCCAGCAAAATCCGCTGACGCCGGCGGCGGCCGGACCGGTCGCGGGGACAGCGGCTGGACGCGCCACCGTGCAGTTCGTTCGGGTGGTCGGGGCAACCGATCTCACCTACACCGCGGAGGCCGCGGACAGTCCAGCCGGACCGTGGTCCGCCGCCGGTTTGACGCTGATCGCGACAGAGCCCTCCGGGGCGTTCGAACGGGTCACCTATCGCGACGATGCCGTTCCAGCCGGCACGGCCCCCCGCTTTCTGCGGGTGCGGGTGACCCGGGGCGCCCCCTGACATCCTGCGGGCCTTGTCCCACATCATTCCAATCACGCGCCGTATCGATCCGGTTCTCATGAGGTTTGTATAACGAGCCTTCGCCCCTGGGCATGGCTAATGGTCCTTGAACTGGACAGGGCGCGCCGCACCGTGTAGCCCTTAGCGATGCTCTACACCATCGCCGTCATTCTGATCGTTTTGTGGCTGCTGGGATTCGTGAGTTCCTACACCATGGGAGGATTCATTCATATCCTCCTCATCATCGCCATCGTGGTGATCCTCCTACGCATCATCAGCGGACGGAAGCCGCTTTAACTCGTCCGATCGGTTCAGGATGGCGTCCCCGGCGACCCCAAAACCCGCTTCAAATCCCTTGACATCCCGCGGGAACCCGATACTTTCTCCCTCCCGCGCTTAAAAACCGCGCCGTAGGTCCTGGGGTGGGCGTCTTCGATGTCCCGCCAAAAGCGCCCAGGGTAACCCGGCGAATAGAAAACACCAACATCCCATGTCAATCCGTCTCGGAAGATTCGAGATGCCCAAGACCCTCGTCAAAGACGAGGCCACGGCAACCGAAACCTACGCCAAGTTCATCGCAGAACCCTTTGATGCCGGCTACGGCCACACCATCGGCAACTCCCTCCGCCGCGTGCTCCTCTCCTCTCTGGAAGGCGCCGCCATCACCACCGTGCGCATCGAAGGCGCGCCGCACGAATTCACCAGCCTGCCCGGCGTGGTCGAAGACGTGGTGGACATCATTCTCAACCTCAAGAAGGTCAAATTCAAAGCCCCTGACCACGACACCCGCACCGTCACCATTTCGGTCAACAAGGAAGGCGCCATCACTGCCGCCGACATCCAGACCGTGCAGGGCGTGGAAGTCGTCAATCCCAAGCAACACATCGCCACCCTCGACAAGAAGCAGAAGTTCGAAGTCGAACTCGAAGTGAAGGTCGGCCGCGGTTTTGCCACTGGCGACGAGAACAAACACGCCGAGCAGCCTATCGGTGTGATCGCGATTGACTCGATCTTTTCCCCGGTCACCCGCGTGAAGTACGCAGTGGAAGCCACCCGCGTCGGTCAGCGCACCGACTACGACAAGCTCATTCTCGACATCTGGACCGACGGCCGCATTACGCCGGACGACGCCCTGCTGCAGGCCTCCGCCATCCTCCGTCACCACTTCGATGTGTTCGTCGGTTACGACGACACCAAGGTGGAATTCGACGAAACGCCGGAAGAAGTCAGCCAGGAAAACACCCGCCTCAAGAAGCTCCTCAACATGAGCGTCAACGAGATCGAGCTTTCCGTCCGTGCCGCCAACTGCCTCAACAACGCCAACATCACCA
>JBMOHI010000186.1:0-4960 GCA_049317925.1 Terrimicrobiaceae bacterium | reverse complement strand
TGAAGCTTCTCGATTTCGACCGCGCCGCCAAGATCAGCGGCAGCGGATTTGTTTGTTACACCGGACAGGGAGCACGGCTGGAACGGGCCCTCATCAATTTCCTGCTCGATCTCCACACCAGGGAACACGGCTACATCGAAATCAATCCGCCCCATGTCGTCCGGACCGAAGCCCTCATCGGAACGTCCCAGCTTCCCAAGTTTGAAGACCAGCAATACCGCGTAGCCAACGACGATCTCTACCTCGTTCCCACCGCCGAGGTGCCCGTGACCAACCTTCATCGCGAGGAAATCCTTCCCCTCGAAACCCTCCCGGTCAAATACGCCGCCTATACACCCTGCTTCCGCCGCGAGGCCGGTTCCGCCGGTCTCGGCACGCGGGGGTTAATCCGCATGCACCAATTCGACAAAGTCGAACTGGTTAAAATCTGCCGACCGGAGGATTCCCAGACCGAGTTGGAAGCGCTGACCCACGATGCCGAACGCGTCCTGCAAATTCTCGGCCTCCCCTACCGCACCATCGAACTCTGCACCGGCGACCTTGGTTTCGGGTCAGCCAAAACCTACGACATCGAGGTTTGGTCCCCCGGACAAAATGCGTACCTCGAAGTTTCAAGCTGCTCGAACTTTGAGGACTTCCAAGCCCGGCGCATGAACCTTCGTTACAAGGGAGAGGATGGCAAAAACCGCTTCTGCCACACCCTCAATGGATCCGGCACGGCCCTGGCGCGGCTTTATGTCGCCCTGCTGGAAAACGGACTGCAACCTGATGGGTCCGTCAAACTTCCCGAGCCGCTGCACAGCTATTTTGGAGCCCCTGCAATTGAATGATCTGCCGGCCAGGCTCCTTCCGGTCCTGGACGCCTATCCGCCCCGAAAAAAATACCTGATCGGCGTTTCCGGCGGCCGTGACTCCATGGTGCTGCTGGATGCGCTACACGATCTGGGTTATCACAAATTGATTATCTGCCACCTCAACCACGGCTTGCGCGGTGCTGCCTCCCGTGCGGACGGAAATCTAGTCCGCCGGATTGCCAAGAAAGCGGGGATCGAATTCGAAACCGCCACGGTTGATGTCAAGGCCTACGCCAGCCGCGAGAAGTGTTCCGTGGAACTGGCCGCACGCGAACTTCGCTTCGCATTTTTCGCCCGCTGCGCACGCAGCCACCGCTGTCCGCGTTTGTTTCTGGCCCACCATGCCGATGACCAGATTGAGACCAGCCTGTTTAATTTCCTGCGCGGCACCGGTGCGGCCGGGATCGCTGGAATGAAACCCGTTTCCCGTCGGCCGGGCCTGGAAATCATCCGCCCGCTGCTCGGCGTTTCGCGCGACGAGATTGCCGCTTACGCCCGCGAAAAAGATATCCCGTGGCGTGAGGACGCCAGCAATCAAGACCGCGCTCATCAGCGCAATCGCTTGCGGCTTGACGTCCTTTCCGCCATCACCACGGCCCTCGGAACATCGCACCGCGCCGCCATTTTGCGGGCCGCAGAAATCCTGCGCGAGGAAGACGCCTGGATGGAGTCGTTGGTTCCGCCCGTGACGAAACAGCTCCCTTGCGAAACCCTCCGCGCCATGCCGGAGGCCTTGCGACGGCGCTTCGTTCTTCGTTGGTTGAAACAACTCGGCGTCCCGGAGGCCGGGTTTCAAGAAACCATGCGCACCCTGGCCCTTCTGAATGACGGCAGCGGTCCGGCGAAAGTCAGCCTGCCGGGAAATTTTCACGCCCGCCGGCGGACAGGGAAGATCTTCCTCGAGCGCAACCATCCATGACACTGCGCGACGCTCTCACGATCGCGCGGCGGGCTATCCGGGCCAACCTTCTGCCCGGCCTGTTGCTCCAGGCCATCATGGTGGCCTTTCTCTCCCTCTACCTGCTCCATGATGGCACCCGGCACTTTCTGGCCGGGGTTGCCGATCTCAAACATCAGACCGGATATTGGTTCGCCTTTGTTTCCTATTTGATCTCGGCTGCCCTGCTCCCGGAGATTTTGCGCGTGGTTTTTTTCCAGGGCGGAAAAGCGACGCAGAGCAATCTCTGGAATTTCCTCACCGCCGCACCCTTCTGGGGTTTGATGGGCATGCTGGTTGACCTGTTTTATCGCGGTCAGGCACTCTGGTTCGGCGTCGGCAACGATTGGCTGACGATTCTGATCAAGGTGCTCGTAGATCAGTTACTTTTCAGCCCCTTCCTCTCCAACCCGCTCTCCGTGAGCTATTTTTCGTGGCGTGATGTCCGTTTCAGCGTGCCGGGCGCGAGATCCATCTTCCGTCGGGGATTTTACTTCGACCGGGTGTTTCCCGTTCAGGTCGCCGGCTGGTGCATCTGGATTCCCGGGGTCTGCCTGGTTTATTTCATGCCCCCCGAACTTCAGATTCCGGTAGCCACGCTGCTCCAGTCGTTCTGGGTCCTGGTCTTCCTTCTGGTCAACCGCCCGCGGCTGACGCGCCAGGGCTGACCGCACTCAATTCGCGGGCTGACCCGGCTTCGCCATCAGCAATGGCGCGACGTGATCCCGGATGAACTTCATTTTGATATTGTCGAAATGACGGCCGAAATCTCCGTCTTGCTCCAGGGTCTTACTCCAGGGAATGGCGACCAATTTTTCCGCGTAGAGCTTGCGGGTGCGAGCGCTGGCATGCGCGGGCAAAACGAACCCGCGGATACCGGCACCGGGATCATTGAACTTCCGATCGGCCGTTCCCGAGAAAGGCATGAGAATACCAAGCACCCGGTCGTGCGTGGAGGTGTAAAGATAGACCCGGCCATGAACTCTTTCCAGCGCCTTGGTTAGATCATAGTTTTCGCTGAGGGACGCGCCGAGCAGGACGACATTTCGCACCGTCACGCCAGGAGGCAGAGCCTCCAGAGCAAAGACGGCCTCCGCTGTTCCCGCGGAGAAGCCCAGAATATCGATCGGAGCGTCGGGATAGTCGGCCGCCTGCCGTTCGAGTTCCCGCGCCAGTTTCGCGGCCTTGGCCCTCTTGTACTTCACGCTCGCATCCTGATCGGCGATCAGCCCCCGGCCGGTTTCCCAGGAAAACATTTCCCCCGCGCCGGGATATCCCGCTTCGAGCAATCCCTGCTGAACACCCGCCGCCCAGTTTTTCTTTGCCGTGCCTCCGCCAGCTCCATCCAGATAGTAGAGGTAACCCCGCTTCATTCTGGCTTCCCGGTCGGGCAACACTTTCGGCAACCCGCTGGGCGTGCTGGCGCAGCCTCCCACCAGAAAAACCGCAAAAAGGGCGAAAACCGTCTCTCTCAAAAATTTCTTGGACATACCTGCTTCTGACAAATTGCGCCGGCAATACCAAGTCCGCAATTCCAAACCGCCCGCGCAGGAGACGGCGGACCTATGACGCGATCTTCTCCTTCTGGCGCGCAAACATTTCCAAGGTTTTCTCCCGGGCCACCGAGTGATCGACCATCGGCAGAGGATAGCCGGGGGCCAAGCGGTCTCCGAGCGCAGGCGGGGCGAACAAACGCTCCACCGCCACATCCCGCAATTCCGGCAGCCAGGCCTTGATGTACAGGCCTTCCGGGTCGTAGCGGATGGTCTGGGTCCAGGGATTCTGGATGCGAAAATAGGGCGCGGCATCTGCTCCCGTTCCGGCACTCCACTGCCAGCCACCATTGTTGCTCGCGATCTCGCCGTCGGTCAGCTTTTGCATGAAGTATCGTTCGCCGAGGCGCCAATCCAAATGCAGATCCTTGGTAAGAAACATCGCCGTGATCATGCGGGCCCGGTTGTGCATGAATCCCGTGAGGTTGAGTTGCCGCATGGCCGCGTCCACGATGGGAAATCCGGTTTCCCCGTCGCACCAGCGGGAGAAGTCGCCAATACTTCCCGGCCACTCCATGCCGCGGAACTTCGGATTGAACTCCAGATCGAGCACCTCGGGAAAATGCCAGAGAATGTTGATGTAGAATTCGCGCCAGATGAGTTCGCCGGCGAATTTCTGCGCCTGGCTCCGCTGTCCTGCGGGAAGTTCCGCCATGCGGGCCTCGCACTTGGCGAAGAGTTCGCGGATGGAGATCAACCCGAAGCGCAGATCCTGAGACAACCGCGATGTCGTCTGCCCTGCCGGAATATTGCGGTGCTCGCCGTAAGCGGCCAATGGACCATCAAGAAACTTTCTCACGCGATCGCGAGCCGCCTTCTCCCCGGACTCGGGAATCGCGTCCGACGGTTTGAATCCCCACCGCTCCAGTGCCGGTTGAGGCAGGGAAAGCACCTGGTCCGGAACGCGCAAGGCGCGCAGGCGTCCGCTTACCGGTGGGCGGGACGGTTTTGCCCAGGCTCTGGCATACGGCGAGTAAACCCGGAAAGGATCTCCGGTGGCGGTCAGAACGTCGGCCCGTTCGTGAACGCAGACATCCTTGCACCCGACGATTTCAACCCCCAGTTCAACTCCCAATCGCCCGAGTTCCTCTTCGGTCTTGCGGCCGAACGGGTCCGGGTCGCGGTTGAAGAACACCGCTCCCGCCCCTGTCTCACGAACCAGCTTCCGCAATTCCTCCACGGCATTTCCCTCCCGGAAGATCAGCCGCCCGCCAATGGCGCGAAGGTTGTGGGCGAGGGAGTCCAGGCAACCGCAGAGAAACTGCTGACGATGGGGTCCGGTCCAGCGGTGGGCGTCCTTCCATTCGCTCAGAATGTAAACCGGCACCACCATCTCCGCACTGGCTGACGCCGCGGCGAGGGCCGTGTTATCGGTGATGCGCAGATCGCGCCGGAACCAATGAATCGCTGTTTTCAACAGGTGAGATACGCCGGGAGACCGCCGCCGGATGAAAAAAGGAAGGGGCCGCTTGCGCGGCCCCTTCAACCCCATTCAACACTACCAATCTAAACGAATGCCTCCATCTGCGGACGCTCTTTCTTGCCCAGCGCCTTGCGCAGCTTGTGGAGGGCGATGTTTTGCAACTGGCGGATGCGCTCGCGCGTCACGCCGAATT
>JBMOHI010000185.1:0-4967 GCA_049317925.1 Terrimicrobiaceae bacterium | reverse complement strand
TCATCATGCCATGATGCAGCCCGCGGCCGATGCTCTCACGGCCGAACTGGCCAAGCTCCGACCCCGCGCCGAAACGATCCCGTTTTTCAGCACCGTGACCGGCCGCCGCGCCGCCGGCTCCGACCTCAACGCGGTCCATTGGGGTCGCGGCATCCGGCAGGCGGTGCAATTTGTCCAGGCCGTCAATGCCGTGGCCGACACCGGCGTGGACGTGTGGCTGGAAATCAGCTCGCACCCTGCGCTCTCGATTTCCATTCAGGAATGCCTCGCCGCCCGGGAAGAAAAAGCTCCCGTCGTGGCCTCAACCCGGCGCGAACACGAGCATGACAATTTTCTCGAAGCCGCCCTCGCCCTGCACCGGGCCGGGGTGGTTCTCGACTTTGCCGCTTTCACTCCGTCGCGCGAATTGCTTTCGCTCCCGGCCTATGCCTGGAACAAGTCGCGCTGGTGGCACGAGTCGTCCGAGATCCGCCACAGCCGCCTGACCCCGGGCGGCAAAGGGCTGCTCGACGTGCGCCTGCCCCGGGCCACTCCCACCTGGATGACCCGCTTGGACAGCCGCCACATGGCCTACCTCAAGGATCACAAGGTGGACACGCACGTCATTTTTCCCGCCGCCGGATTTGTCGAAATGGTGCTCGAAGCCGGAGTGCAATTGTTCGAAGGACGCCCCTTCGCGGTGGAGGATTTTGAAATCCGCAAACCCCTCATCCTGCCCAATCCCCCGGGCGGCATGGTCCTCGAACTCACCTACGAACCCAGCGAGCGCACGTTCACCATCCAAAGCAAATTCGAGACAGCCGCCACGTGGTCGGTTCACGTGGTGGGATCACTGCGGGGCGAGCGCACGGAATCCTCCTTCGCCGACTCGGTCTGGGAACCCGCGGGTCCTGATCTGGAAACGAAGGTCATCGGCGAGTTTTACGACCACATGAGCGATCAGGGCCTGCGCTACGGCGACGAGTTCCGCTCCATGCGCGAGCTGGCGGCGGGCGGCGGCCGCTCCACCGGCCGAGTGGCGCTTTCAGAAACCAGCGCCCTGCGGGCTGCCGAGTATGCGCTGCATCCGGTGCTGATGGATGGCGCCCTCCACGTCTTTTCCTCCGGGGCCCGAACGGTCGAGGGACGGCGCGCCAAGATGAAACTCCCGGTGCGATTCAACCGCATCCTTTTCCTCCGCTCGCCCGGCGCGTCCACTCGCGTCAATGCCCGCGTGTTGCATTTCAACGAGGATCTCATCCTGGGAAAAATTTCCCTCTACGACGAGGAAGGCCGGCCGTGCGTGCTGGTTGACGGATTCCGCGCCATCAGCATGACCGCTGCCCGGCGCTCCGGGGCCTCGGGCGGAGGGCGCGATTTGCTTTATCACGTGGACTGGGAACGTACCACCGCTGTGTCGCCCGCTCCTGCACAACCGCCGGTTCCATTGGCCCGCCTGCGCGATGCCGCCCTGGCTACGCTGGACGAGATCCTGGCCTTGCGCGGAAAGACGGAATTGGAGAACGCGGTGGCGGCCGAGGACAATCTGGCTGCGGTGCAGATCGCGCGGGGACTTGAGGAAATGGGGGTCAACCGCGCTTCGAAAAGCGGTTTCTCCGCGGAATCCCTCGGGGTGGTTGCCCCGATGCAAACGGTCTTTGGCCGTTTGATGGCCAAACTGGTCCGGCGCGGATTGTTGAAGAAAAAATCGGGAGCGTATCATCCGACCGCGGCTTTCGCCCAGGCGGCCGCCTCGGCTCCGGAGGTCCTGCGGAAGTTCCTCACCGACCATCCCGGTCATCTTCCGGAAGGTCTCCTCAGCGCCTCAACCTGCGGGGAGCTCGGCCCGATCCTGCGCGGCGAAAAAGACGCTGTGCAGATTCTCTTCAGCGGTCCTGGCGCGGAATTGTTGGAACACTTTTATGGCGACGGCTTGCTGTCCTGTCATTGGATGGCGAGCATCACCAGCGCCGTGCGGGAGGCGGCCCGCAATCTGCCGGAAGGACGCGGCCTGCGGATTCTGGAAATCGGAGCCGGCACCGGCGGCTTGGCCGCGCAGATCCTTCCCCTGCTCGAGCGCGGTCTGCACTCCTACACCTTCACCGATGTGTCGGCGGGATTTTTCCCCGCCGCGAGTCAGAAACTGGCCGCTTTTCCCGAGGTGGAATGCCGCGTTTTCGACCTGGAGAAACCGATCGACGAACAAGGTTTCGATGCGGGTTCCTACGATTTCATCGTGGGCACCAACGTGCTGCATGCCGTGGCCGATGTGCGGGCCACGCTGAATCGAATTCACGAACTCCTCGCCCCGGGCGGAACTCTCATGTTCACGGATATTGCGACCCCGCAGTTGTGGACAGAATCGGTTTTCGGGCTGACCAGCGGTTGGTGGCATCTGACCGACCGGGATTTGCGTCCCGAGCAACCGCTGCTCCGGCGCGAGCAATGGGAATCCGTCCTGCGCGAAGCGGGTTTTGACGGGGCGACATCACTGCCCGGTCTGATCGGGCTCGAGGGCGAAGGCCAGATCGCCCTGCTGGCCCGCAAGGTCTGGAAAGAACCCCCTGTCTCAGCGCTTCCCGCCGAAACCCCGCGGGAATCCTCCTGGGTCATCTTTGCCGATGCCGCGGGCCTGGGCGATTCTCTCGCGGCGAAACTCACCGCCGCAGGTTGCCGATGCCGGATCGTGCGCCGGGGCCGCGCCTTTTCCGCGTCGGTCAAAGATGAGTTCACCATTCGCTCTGCAGAACCGGGCGATTGGGAAAAACTTATTGTCCGCCTTCTACAGGATGGTCCGCCGGAACGCTTCGTTTATCTGTGGGCGCTGGACGAACAGAATGGTCTGACCGATGCGAACGTTCTCCTGGGCACCGACGCGCTGCTCCATTTCAACCACGCCCTGGAACAAAACATGGTTGCGGCCAAGTTGCGCATCGACCTGATTACCCGCGGCGCCCAACCCGCCGGCCGCACCCTGACCCCGACCAATGTGGCCCAGGCCGCCGCCATCGGCATTTTCCGCGTCATTCTCACCGAGCATCCGAATTTCTCCTGCCAGGCCATCGACCTTCCTCCGGTTGCCGTGGAATCGGACCACGACCTGCTCTGGCAGGAACTCCTCGCAGCCAACTCCGAACGCGAGGTGGCCCTCCGCGGGGAAGCGCGCTATGCGCAACGTCTCACCCGCGGCCTGGCATCGGGCGAACAACCGCTGGATGCCGCGATCCCTTTGCGCCTCGAGTCCCGTGAACGCGGCCTGCTCGACAGCCTGCGTTTCTCCGCCTTCCGGCTTCCCGAGTGCGGACCCGACGAGGTCTTGCTCAAGGTCAAGGCCGCCGGGATGAACTTCCGCGATGTGCTCAAGGCCCTCGCGCTTTATCCGGCCGAGACAATCGATGCGCAGATCTTCGGCGACGAAGTGGCGGGCGACGTGCTCGCCGTCGGCGCGAATGTCACTGAAGTGAAACCCGGCGACCGGGTTTTCGGTCTGGCGGTTTTCGGTTTGGCCACCCACACGCTGGCGAGGGCCGCCGATGTACGGCCGATTCCAGCGGGCCTGTCCTGCGAGGAGGCGGCAACGATTCCGGTGACTTTCATGACGGCCTGGTATGCCTTGAAGACCGTGGGCCGACTGCGAGCCGGCGAGGTGATTCTCGTCCACGCCGGTGCGGGCGGCGTCGGCATGGCGGCCATTCAGATTGCCCACCATCTGGGCGCTACCGTCATCGCCTCGGCCGGCAGTCCGGCCAAGCGTGCGTTGCTGCAAACTTTGGGCGTGAAACATGTGATCGACTCGCGCCGCGGCGACTTTACCGAGGCCGTGCTGGAACTGACCACCGGCCGCGGTGTTGATGTGGTGTTGAACGCTCTGGCGTCTGAGGCCATTCCCATGGGGCTGGCCTGCCTGGCGGAGTTCGGACGTTTTCTCGAAATCGGCAAACGCGACATCTATCAAAATTCGCGGCTTCCGCTCTGGTCTTTGCGCAACAACGCTTCCTTCCATGTCGTGGCCATGGATGCGGTCTTTGCTGGCGATGCCGCGCAGACGCAGGAGTTGCTGGCGGAAATCACGGGCCTGGTCGAGCGCGGCGTCCTGACGCCGCTGCCCTACCGTTCCTTCCCCGCCAGCCGCATTGACGCGGCCTTCCGGCTCATGGCAGCCGGCAAACACACGGGCAAGGTCGTCGTCGCCTTCTCGGAAGCATTCCTGCTGCATAGAGGCGAACCGCCCTTGCCGCCTTTCGCGATCAATCCGAACGCCGCGTATCTCATCACGGGTGGTCTCGGCGGCTTCGGGCGGGTTCTGTCCGAATGGCTGGTAGACTGCGGCGCGCGTCATCTGGTTCTCTCCAGCCGGAGCGGTGCCTCCACGACCGAGGCGGTCGCCTTGGTGGAATCCCTGCAAAAAAGCGGTGTCAAGGTCTCGGTGATCAAGGCCGATATCGGTTCGGCCAAGGATGTCAAAAAACTGACGGCCAAACTTCGGGCCTCGAAAACTCCGCTCAAGGGCATCTTCCATCTTGCCATGGTGATTGACGACGCCCCGCTGGCCGCATTGACCAGCGAACGGCTGCGCTCGGTCCTGGCTCCGAAGGCGCATGGTGCCTGGCTCCTGCATGAATACACCAAGGATCTCGCGCTGGACTGCTTTGTGATGTTTTCCTCGGTCTCCAGTATTTTCGGCAATCCCGCCCAGGGCAACTACGCCGCGGCCAACGCCGTCCTCGATTCGCTGGCTCATCACCGCCGCGCGCTGGGACTTCCCGCCCTCGCCATCAACTGGGGCGTGCTGGGCGGTGAAGGTTACGTGGCGCGCAACGAACGCGTCGCGGAGTTTCTCGCCCGGCAGGGCACCGCCGCCCTTTCCCCGCAGGAAGTGACCTCGCTGTTGGAATCGTTCCTCATCTCTCACACTACGCAAGTGGCCGCCATCCGGGTGGACTGGGCCAAATGGCGGCAGTCCCATCGCTCGCTCCAGGAAAACCCGC
>JBMOHI010000184.1:0-4981 GCA_049317925.1 Terrimicrobiaceae bacterium | reverse complement strand
TCGGCGATTTTGCCGGCAACGACGTCGTTCCCGGCTCCTTCCTGAACCAGGGCCAAGATCTTGATCTCGAGTTCGGCCACGGTCTTCGGATCGTACGATTTTCCAGTTTCCTTCTTGATGGACTCGTAGGCGGCGGTCAGCGGCTTGACGGCTTCTGCTTTGTCATCCTGGTCGGTGGAACTGCGGTAAAGCGAAACCGCGCGGGTCGTATCCAGGGCGGTCCCCACCGCAGCCAGGGGCGGAATGCCGTATTGTCCGGTGTAGATTTTAAAATAGGTGACGCCGTGGGCGAACCATTGTTTGCCGGCAGCTTGTTGGAGCGCTTCGGTTTGGAGGGCGGCCATCTCGCGGGGTTGATAGGCGAGAAGATCGGGGTGACGCGGCCAATAGCAGTAGGCGATGACGGCAAGGAGGGCGATCAGAAGGAGTTTCTTGATCATGCCGGAAGCATCGCAGGCTCCGCCTTTGAAGGAAGCGAAAACGGGTTTGGCGCGGGGTTTGAGTTTCTGGGAAATGGGTCTTGGGGCAGCCTCACTTGCATATCGGTTGAGATGGGTTAACTTGCCCGCGTTATGAAACATCTCCTACTTGCACTCAGCGCAGTCACACTCCTCACCGTCAACGCCCTTGCTGGATCGGTTCCCGACATTAGCCTCGATGCCTTGAAAGCAGCCATCGCCAAGAAGGATGTCACCATCCTCGATGTGAATGGCACATCCACCTACAAGGAAGGCCACATTCCCGGGGCCATCGATTTCGTGGGCAACAAAGGCGACATCGCCTCCAAACTTCCGGCCGACAAGGGAGCGCTCGTGGTCGCATATTGTGGCAGCGAGCATTGCGGAGCGTATGCCAAAGCTGCGGAAGCTGCGCAGAAGCTTGGCTACACCAATGTCCAGCATTTCAAACCCGGCCTCGCGGGTTGGAAGGAAGCCGGCGAGCCTCTGCAAAAATAAACATTTACCAAATTAATTCCGAAGGGCCGGCCTGGAGCGATTCGCTCTCCGCCGGCCCTTCGACTTTGTATCGACCGACCGCATGAATCCGTTCATGACCGCGGGCGGTCTTGATGATATTCTGCCGGGATGGATTTTCTTTCGCTGACGCGGGACGGTTTGTGCGACGAGCTGGAGAAGCTCGGCGAGCCCCGCTACCGCGCTGATCAGCTTTGCTCCTGGGTCTATGAGCGGCGGGCGGGGCGATTTGAGGAGATGTCGAATCTGCCGGTGGCGCTGCGGGAAAAGTTCGCCGCACAGTTCAGTCTTCGTCCGCTGGTGAAGGTGGGGGAGACGGGCTCGAAAGACACGACGCGGAAGTTTCTATTCCGGCTCACAGACGGACAATTGATCGAGACAGTGTTGATTCCGGCTTCTCCTGCGCTTTATGGAGAACGGGCGGACCGCCGGACCGCTTGTATTTCCAGCCAGGTGGGGTGCGCCTACGGGTGCAAGTTTTGCGCGAGCGGATTGGATGGCTGGAAGCGCAATTTGAGCGCGGGCGAAATCGTGGCGCAGTTTCTGGCGGTGGAAGAACTCAGCGGGGAGAAGATCAACAACGTCGTCTTCATGGGCATGGGCGAGCCTTTTGCCAATTACGACAATCTGATGCGCGCGATTTCCATCCTCAACGCACCATGGGGATTGGGTCTCGGGGCCCGGCACATGACGGTTTCAACCAGCGGACTGGCCCCGCGCATCCGCGAGTTTGCCGAGCAGCCCCTCCAGGTGCGACTGGCCATTTCTCTGCATGGCGCGACGGATGAGGTGCGGGGAAAAATCATGCCGGTGAATCGCCGTCATCCGCTGGAGGAGTTGATGGAAGCCTGTTCGCATTACACCGCGCGGAAGAAACAGTATTTGACCTTCGAGTACATTCTCATTCGCGGCGTGAACGACTCGGATGACCAGGCGCTCGCGCTGGCCCGTCATGCGCGGAGGCTGAATGCGAAGGTGAACCTGATTCCCTACAATACGGTGACGGGCTTGGAGTGGGAGAGGCCGGATGAAAACGTGCAGGAACATTTTTTGCAGGTGCTGGTGGGGCGCGGCGCTCAAGCGACCCTGCGCCGGGAGAAAGGTCACGATATCGCTGCGGCCTGCGGACAACTGCGGTTGCAGGTGACGCGGCAAACGAACTGAGTCCGCTGGAAATCAGACCCAGCGGGCCAGAGCGGCGGCGAGAACCTCGTGTTGCAAGGGCTTCGAAAGGAAGTCGTCCATGCCCGAATCCAGACACCGCCGGCGATCCTCCGGCATGGCATTGGCGGTGAGCGCGATGATCGGCAAATGAGTGTCTGATTTTTCTTCCAGCCTGATCTGGCGGGTGGTGTCGCAGCCGTCGAGATCAGGCAACTGCACATCCATAAGTACCGCTGCAAATTGTTGGTGGCGGACTTTATCAAGGGCTTCCCGGCCGGTTTCCGCGAATTCCACCACGCAGCCGAGCCGTTTGAGCTGCAGGCCGCAGAGTTTGCGGTTCAGCGCGTTGTCCTCGACGGCGAGGATGCGCTTGCCGCGGAGACGGGCGACGTTTTCCCCGACGTTGGCTGCGGGGGGCTTCGGCAGGGAGGTTGGCAGGGTTCCGGCAGGCGCATGGAGAACCAGGGTGAACTCGGAACCCCGGCCGGGTTCGCTTGAGGCCGAGATTTCCCCATTGATCAATTTTGCCACCCGCTGGGAAATGGCCAGGCCCAGGCCCGTTCCCCCGTAGCGGCGGGTGTTCGAACTGTCCACCTGGTAAAAGGCCTGGAAAAGATGCGGCATGGACGCGGCCGGAATGCCGCAGCCGGTATCCTGCACGATGAAACGCCATTCGTGATCGGGTTCACCGGGCGTGGCTTCGACCCGCAAGGTGACCCGCCCTGCGTCGGTAAACTTCACCGCGTTGGCGAGGAGGTTGGTGAGAATCTGCCCGAGCCGATGCCGATCTGTCGTAATGGCCGGTGGAACCGAACTCTTGATGATCAACTCGTATTGCAGGTCCTTCTCCTGCGCCTGGGCGTAAATCTGACGGTGAATCTCGCGGAGGAAGGGTTCGATTTCAAAGGTCGTCGGTTCGACATGGATCTCCCGGGCCTCGATTTTGGAAAGGTCGAGGATATCGTTGACGAGGCTGAGCAAACGCTCGCCGCTTGATTCCATTGTCTCGATGTAGCTGAGTTGCTGGTCGTCCAGGGGCGTGACTTTCAGCATGGACGTGAATCCAAGCACGCCGTTGAGCGGAGTGCGGATTTCGTGACTCATCATGGCGAGAAACTCGCTCTTGGCTTTGTCCGCCGCCAGGGCAGCTTCACGGGTCCGGATCAGTTCCGCGGCTTCGGCTTTTTCATCGGAAATGTTGATGGCGGTACCAACGGCCCGGATCGCTTTGCCCGTGCTGTCTCGCAAAATGAGGGCGCGGGTTTTGATGTGGCGCAGGTTGCCCTCCTGCGAAACGATGCGGTATTCCCGGACGAGGGGCTGGCGGTCCCGAAGGCATTTGGTGAACTCGTCGGCGAAGGGCTGGCGGTCTTCCTCAAAGATAAATCCCAACTGCAAATCGAACGTGGCGGAGAAGGTTTCCCGATCGGTTTGATGGATATCATGCATGACGGTGTTCCAAACCACCGTGCCATTGGTCATGTCGTAGTCCCAGATGCCAACCCGTCCGGTATCGGCGGCCAGCCCGAGCCGTTCCTCGCTCAGACGCCTGGCTTCGGCCAGGATCTTCCGCTCGGTGATGTCCACCACCTGGACCAGATAATGTGAAATCTCGTCGTGAGCATCCCGCACGATTGCGGTGCTGACCAGACCCCAAACCTGTCGGCCATCGCGGCGCAGATAGCAGCGTTCCATCTGCTGGAGTGCGGGTTGGTATGCGGCGGGGGAATCCGCGCCGGTCGGTCCGGCATCGCGGGCATATTCGGAGGGGAGAAGTTTGAGGAGTTCACTTTCGCTATAGTCGAGAAATCGGCAGAAGGCGCGGTTCGTGCGAATGATGCGGCCATTTGTGGCGGAGAGGTACATGCCGACCGGGGACATCTCGTAGGTGCTGCGGAAGAGTGATTCGCTCTCCAGCGTTTTATTCACGGCGATGGCATGGCGCAGGGCGGCGCGATAACGCCAGACGAGGACAATCACGGTCGTCGCCAGCCCCAACAGGGCGGCGGCAATCAGGCACATGTCGCGTGCATCGCGGGCCAGGGTGAGTTCCTGCTCGAGGGGTTTGCGGCTAGCTTCCAGATAGAGGAAATCGCGAAGGCCCGCTTTCGGGTATCCAATGGGAGCGATCACCCGCAACGGGCCGTCCTTTTGCAGGAAGGCGGAGGCGGTTGAGGGAAAACCTGCGCTCTCTTCTCGGGAATGATTGTCAACCGACTCCTCAAGCAACCTTCGGACCTCATCCACGTCGGGCGTGCCGCGGGGAACTTCCCGGGCATTCTCCGCCACAATGAGGAACGCGATCTGTCCCTCCGTGGAGCGTCCCGTAACAAGTCGTTCCCAATCCGGGGACAGTTCCTTGGCCCGCTGCAGAGAGTTCAGAAGGTCGTTGTAAGCGGCGGAGTTCCGTGAACCATCGGCGGTCAGGGTCGCGTGATTTCCGGCGTTGAGGGACGAGGCGAGATACTCCGCCTGGTTCTGCAACTTACGAAGAACGTCATTCTCCCGGCTCCGGGCGGCGGAATAGTAAACCACGACCGCAGCCGCAGCCGGGAGAACGAAGGCCAGTAATCCGGCCAGAAGAGCAACTCTCAGTCCGGAGCGCATTTCCGCCCGGGCATCGTTGCGCGCGGCGGTCAGATAGGACGGCCGTTCGTTTTTGAGTTGGAGGTTTGCCACGTCGGGACTGTTTGCCGGAACAGTCTTGTACCTGTAGCAAAGAAACGCCCTGTTCTCAAGCGGAGCCGGCAGAGTGCCATGGTGAAAATCCCGTTGCGCGGGGAACTATGGTGGGGTAAGGGTTTTTCGATGTCTGAAGACGAGTTCGAAACGCCGGAAATTTG
>JBMOHI010000183.1:0-5010 GCA_049317925.1 Terrimicrobiaceae bacterium | reverse complement strand
TCGGAGTCGCGCTCGTTCATCTGGCAACCGTAGGTCTTGATGTAAACGCCGGGCATGGGTGCAAAAGGAAACCCTAATGGACCCGCGGAAAAATTCCAGTCCACACAATTCTTGGCGATTGCGTCACAAAAAACCGCTTGTCATTCCGCGCGAACCGCGTGGATGTTGGCAGCGTCATGCCGAACTGCACCCCCGCGAAAAAAGGTTACGCCATGCCAGCGGAATGGGAGCCGCATGAGGCCACGTGGATTTCCTGGCCGCACGCCCACGGATCGAGTTTTCCCGGCGCATACGACCGCGTCCTGCCGGCCTTCGTCAACATGGTGCGGGCCCTGGCGGAATCGGAGACGGTCTGCATTAATGTGAAGGATCGGGATCAGGAAACCCGCGTTCGCACGTTGCTCGCGGACGTTCCCCCCGAACGCGTGCGATATGTCCCCGTTCTGACCAATGAGCCCTGGTGCCGCGATCACGGGCCGGTTTTTTTGAAGCGCAAGGAAAAGCCGCAGCTCGCCGCGGTGGATTTCGGCTTCAACGCCTGGGGATTCAAGCTCTCGCCCTTCGAGGAGGACGACGCCGCGGCCACCCACATGGCGAAACACATCGGGGTGCCGGTTTTCGATTGCGGCGATTTCGTGCTGGAGGGTGGTTCGATTGATGTGAACGGCGACGGCACCGTGCTCACCACGGAGTCCTGCCTGCTCAATCCGAACCGCAATCCCAAGCTCAGCCGCGAGAAGATCGAACAGAAGTTGCGCGACTATCTGGGTGTCACGCAGGTGCTCTGGCTCGGTGACGGCATCGAGGGCGACGACACCGACGGACATGTGGACGACATCACCCGTTTCGTCAGCCGGGATTCCGTCGTCACCGTCATCGAGGAGGACGAGGACGACCCGAACTTCGAGCCGTTGCAGGTCAACTTGGAACGCCTTCGCACCATGCAGCTCTCTGACGGCTCACCTCTCCGCGTCATGAAGCTCCCCATGCCCTCGCGCATCGCGCGCGACGGACAGCGGCTGCCCGCCAGCTACGCCAATTTCTACATCGCCAATACCGTTGTCCTCATGCCCGCGTATCACGATACCAACGACGCATGGGCCGCCTCCGTGCTGAAGGAAGTTTTTCCCACCCGCAAGATTGTCCCCATCGATTGCCGCGAGCTGATCTGGGGACTCGGGGCCTTCCATTGCCTCACCCAACAGCAGCCGGCTGTATAAAGTGCTTGCGTTGGGGGAAGTTTGTTGTAGTTTCACCCTCCACTTTATGGCGAAAACATCCTGGCTTGAGCGCGACAAGCGCAAACGCAAAACCGTTGAAAAATATGCCGAGCTGCGCGCAGAGCTGAGGGCAAAGAAGGACTATGCGTCCATCTCCCAGCTTCCCCGCAATGCCAGCCCGACCCGTCTGGTCAACCGCTGCATCGTCACCGGACGCCGCCGCGCCTTCATGCGCCGCTTCAAACTCTCCCGTATCACCTTCCGCGAACTGGCTTCCTCCGGTATGATCCCCGGAGTGACCAAATCGAGCTGGTAAAGCTCCAGTCAGAGTAAGATTTTTCAAAACCTCAGCCCATGGAAACAGGGGCTGAGGTTTTTCTTTTCTCAATCGCGTTCGCTACTTCGACAGAAGGGTCCGCGCATGCGCCAGGGCGGAGTCGGTTTTTCCGCCTAGCATGCGGGCGATCTCTTCCTCGCGGGATTTTGCTTTGGTTTCATCAAGCAACGTTCGGGTGCGTCCTTCTTTGACTTCTTTGCTCACGACGAATTGCGTGGCGGCGGCGGCGGCGACCTGGGGGAGATGGGTGATGCAGAGCACCTGGCGGCTGCGGCCGAGTTCGCGCATTTTCTGGCCGACTTTGGCTGCGATCTCGCCGCCGACGTTGGCGTCGATCTCGTCGAAGATGAGGACGGGCACGTCGTCCTGATCGGCCAGGGCGCTCTTTAGTGCGAGCATGACGCGGGAAATTTCGCCGCTGGAGGCGATGGCGCGGAGCGGGCGGGTGGCTTCGCCGGGGTTGGGCGAGAATTGAAATTCGGCGGTCTCGAAGCCGTGCGGTGCGGGATCGGTGAGGGTTTCGAGCGTGATGGAGAATTCGGATTTGGCGAAGCCGAGATCCTTGAGTCCGTCGCGGACTTTCTCGGCGAGTTTTTTAGCGGAGGTCTGGCGGCGGGTGGTGAGTTTGGCACCGAGTTGGCGGAGGGATTTCTCGGCGGCGGTGATGTCGGCATCGAGGGTGTCGCGGCGGGCGGTGCGATTGCGCAGGGCGGCGAGTTTGTCGGCGGCTTCGGCGTGGAAGGTGAAAACATCCTCCAGCGCCGGGCCGTATTTGCGTTTAAGGGTTTGCAGGGTGTCGAGGCGGGATTCGATTTCGGCGAGGTTGGCGGGTCCGTCGTCGCGGGCGGTGGCGTAGGACTGCACGGCGCGGGCCAGGTCGTCGGCGGCGGCGAAGGTGGCTTCGCACGAGACGGCGATGGGCTCGGAGGAGGGGTCCAGGCGGGAGAGTTCGCGGGCGAGGCGGGTCAGGTCGCCGAGGCGGGTGGTGAGTGAGTCTTCGTCCTCGGTCACTCCGGAGGTGAGCTGGGAACAGAGTTCGCCGATGCGCTGGAAGTTTGCGGCGGCCCGCTGGCGGGCGAGCAGGGTTTCTTCTTCGCCGGGCTGGAGGGCGGCGGAGTCGATCTCGCTGACTTGGTGGGTGAGGAGGTCGAGTTCGCGGGCGGCGGCTTGCTCGCCGGTCAGGATGGCGGTTTTTTCCTCCTGGAGGCGGAGGAGGACGCGGCGGGCTTCGGCGAAATCAGAGCGCAGCGCGTCATTGCCGGCGAAGCGGTCGAGGAGGCGGGTTTGTTGTTCGCGGGAGAAGAGGCTCTGGTGGTCGTGGGGACCGTGGAGATCGACGAGGCGGTCGCCGAGGGCGCGGAGGAGGGCGAGAGTGCAGGGCGAGCCGTTGACGAATTGCTTGCCGGCGCCTTCGGCGGGGAGGGTGCGTTTGAGGAGGAGGCGGCCGTCTTCGCAGGGTTCTGCCCCCTGTTCTTCGAGGAGGGTGGCGAGGGCGGCGTCGGTGGCGTGGTCGAAAACGGCCTCGACGGCGCAGGCGTCGGCACCGGTGCGGATGAGGGTCTTGTCGGCGCGGTCGCCGAGGAGAAGGGTGAGGGCGCCGATGAGGACGGATTTGCCCGCGCCGGTCTCGCCGGTGATGGCGGTGAAGCCGGGCCGGGGTTCCCACGTGATGTCTTCGACGAGGGCGAGATTGCGAATGCGCAGGGACGCGAGCGTTGCGGACATGGGCGGACTATGCCATGAACTCCGGGCGATGGGGGAGTTGGAAATCACGTTTTTTGGCACGGGCACTTCGCACGGCATTCCCGTCATCGGCTGTGAATGTCCGGTTTGTTGTTCGCGGGACCCGCGGGACAAGCGGCTGCGGGCCGCCATTCAGGTGCGCACGCCTGAGCAGATCATCCAGGTGGACACGCCGCCCGATTTCCGCACCCAATGCCTGCGGGAAAAGGTTTCGCATCTTGATGCGGTGATCTACACGCATTCCCATACGGACCACATCCTGGGCTTCGACGACCTGAGGCGCTTTTGCGAGATGGAAGACCGGGGAATGCCGATCTATGCGGCCGAGAGGACCATGAATGATTTGCGGCGGGTTTTTCAATTCGCCTTCGGGGAGGAATTCCGCCATCGGAACTACATCCGGCCCGAACCGGTGACGATCGAGGGGCCGTTTTTTCTGGGAGAAACCGAGATCGTGCCGGTGGATCTGCCCCATGGGCGTATGACCACGACGGGGTTGGTTTTTCAGCGGCGAGGCCGGAAGTTGCTGGCGTATTTTACCGATTGCGCGGAGGTGCCGGAAGCCGCCCTGGCGGCGGCGGCCGGGGTCGATACCCTGGTGCTCGACGCCCTTCGCCACAAAGTACATCCGACCCACCTGTCGGTGTCCGCCGCCCTTGAGGTCGCCCAACGCAGCGGGGCGCGGCGGACGTTTTTCACCCACATGTGTCATGAACTCGGGCACGAGGAAACGGAAAGGAGTCTTCCGGAGAACATCCGGCTGGCGTATGATGGTTTACGAATTGAGATCTAAACGGCTGCTTTTGCTCGTCCTGGCGGTGGTTCTGTCCGGCGGAGCGGGATTGGGCGCACCCTCTCCCGAGGCGCGGGCCACGGTGGTGGTATTCAATACAGCCGATCCGGCATCCGTCGCCCTGGCAAAGTATTATGCCGGACGCCGGGAGATCCCGACTGATCAGTTGGTCGGACTGTCGTGTCCGCAAACGGAGGAAATCAGTCGCCAGGAATTCGTCACCACCATTGCCAATCCGCTCCGCGACACTTTTGTCCGCAAGGGTTGGTGGCGGGTGGAGGGTGGGCGGGTCACGCAGACGAAGGTTCGCTTTGTCGCGCTCATTCGCGGCGTACCGCTGAAGGTCCGCTCCGAAGGCGAAGCCGTGCAGCCGCGCACCGACCAGCCGGAGTCTGTTGGCAAACGCGATGAGGCCTCGGTGGACAGCGAACTGGCCTGTCTCGGCCTCGGTTCGGTCCCGACGGCCGGCCTGATCCCGAACTCCTATTTCCGCCGCTTCACTCCCGTCCTTGAAGCCATCGCCGATCCCGGTCTGCTCCTCGTCTGCCGGCTTGATGCGCCGACTGATATCACGGTGCGGGCTATGATCGATGATGCGATCATGGCGGAGCGCGATGGCCTTTGGGGTTGGGCCTATGTGGATACGCGCAGCATCAAGGATGCCGGATACATCGAGGGGGACGAATGGTTGAAGACGGCGGCGCAGTCCATGCGGGAAAAGGGAATTCCCGTCCTGTGGGACAAAGCCCCGGAGACGCTGCCGGCCGGTTATCCGGTGACGGATGCTGCCGTTTATCTCGGCTGGTATGCGGATACGATCAACGGACCCTTTGCCGCTCCGGATTTTCGTTTCCGTCCCGGTGCCATCGCGGTGCATATCCACTCGTTCAGCGCCGCCACCTTGCGGAATCCGGCGG
>JBMOHI010000182.1:0-5019 GCA_049317925.1 Terrimicrobiaceae bacterium | reverse complement strand
AGCTCACCCACGTCGCCAGCGCCTACTACAAGGGCGACGAGAAAAATCCCCAGCTTCAGCGCATCTACGGCACCGCCTTTAAAAACAAGACCCAGATGGAGGAATACTTCACCATGCTGGAGGAGGCCAAACGCCGCGACCATCGCAAGATTGGCGCGGAGATGGGGCTCTTCGCCATGGATGCGGAGTATGTCGGTCCCGGCCTTCCGCTTTGGCTGCCGAAAGGGACGGCCATTGTTGAGGAGTTGGAAAAATTAGCGAAGGAAACCGAGTTTGCCGCCGGCTACGTTCGTGTCCGCACCCCGCATCTTGCGCGGGAGAAGATGTATCAGACTAGCGGACATCTTCCCTACTACGCGGAGTCGATGTTTCCGCCGATGGAACTGAGCGAGGGGGATTCCGACCAACCGGCTGACAAATACTACCTCAAGGCCATGAACTGCCCGCATCACCACCGCATTTTTGCGGCGGAGCCGCACAGTTATCGCGATCTGCCGTTGCGCCTGGCGGAGTATGGCTGCTGCTACCGCTACGAACAATCGGGCGAGTTGCTCGGTCTCATGCGGGTGCGTTCACTCAACATGAACGATGCGCACATTTACTGCACGGAAGAGCAGTTCGCCGACGAATTCCGCGCCGTGAACGAGATGTATTTGAAATACTTCAAGATTTTCGGACTCGAAAAATTCCAGATGCGTTTTTCGACCCACGATCCGGAAAAGCTCGGACAAAAATTCGTCAACGAGCCGGAGCTTTGGAAAAAGACCGAGGACATGGTGCGCAACGTCCTGGTCGAATCCGGCATCAACTTCGTCGAGGTGCCGAACGAGGCCGCTTTTTACGGTCCGAAGATTGACGTCCAGGTCTGGAGCGCCATCGGCCGCGAGTTCACCATCGCCACGAACCAGGTGGACTTTGCCGTGCCGGCCAAATTCGGTCTCGTCTACAAAGACCGTGACAACACCGAGAAGACCCCGCTCTGTATCCACCGCGCTCCGCTCGGCACCCATGAGCGTTTCATCGGGTTTCTCATCGAGCATTACGCCGGCAACTTCCCGCTCTGGCTCGCACCCGAACAGGTGCGCATCATCACCCTGGGCGACGATGAACCGCTGGTGACGGCGGCGAAGGACCTTCAAGCCGAGCTCCGCGCCAGCGAAGTGCGGGCCGAGATCGACATCAGCAGCGACCACATCAAAGCCAAGATTTCCGATGCCGAGACCTCAAAAGTTCACACCATGCTGGTCATTGGCCATCGCGATTTGGAAGCGGGGAATGTGAGCGTGCGTCTGCATGGCAAGGGCAATGTTGGGGCCAAGCCGCGGGCTGAAGTTGTCGCGGACATTCTCTCCGCGATCAAGGAACGCCGGGCCTGATCTTCGGCCACCGACTCACGTCGGCGGCTACGTGGCCGTCCTGCGCGTTCGGGCGGCTCGAGTTGTGCCTCAATGCCGGACCGATTGGGCGTCGGTGACGAGGCAGAGTCCTCCGCGGCGTTTCAGCAGGGGCCGGACGGCCGCGACCACGGTGTGGAGTTGCTCCGGTGAGAGGGCGACGACCACACAGGCATTGCCCGATCCGCCGCCGGGCTCATCGTTGCGACGTTCGCCCCGATGTCCCGCACCGGTGAGATTGCTGAAGACGGTGTGACTGGTGATGTTCAGTCCCCGCAGGATTTCCAGGAGGGAGGAAACCTCCGGGGCATCAATGATGATTTCGACGCGTTTGACGTGTTCCATGGTTTAACTCCAGAAGTGATTGATGACGCTGAGATAGAGCGGTAGGCCGATGATGATATTGAAAGGAAACGTGAGGGCCAGCGCCATGGTGACGTACACCCCGGGGTTGGCTTCCGGCACCGCCAGCCGCATGGCCGCCGGGACGGCGATGTAGCTGGCGCTGGCGCAAAGCACGGAGAACAGGAGCGCATCGCCCCGGCTCAGGCCGAGAAAATAGGCAATGGCAATGGCTGCGGCGGCGTTGACCAGCGGAACCAGGGTGGCAAAGGCCACCGGAAAGACGCCGAGCTGACGGATCCCACCCAGCCGCCGGGCACTAACCAATCCCATGTCGAGAAGGAAGAGGCAAAGCATCCCGCGAAAGATGTCCGAGGTGAAGGGGGACAGAGCCTTTTCTCCGCTCGCTCCCGTGAGCAGGCCGATGACCAGCGCGCCGCACAGAACCAGGACCGATCCATTGGCAAAGGCATCGCGCAGCAAATGGGGCCAAGAGAATGCGGTGCCATCCTTTTGTCCCAGCCAGCGGGCCAGGCCAATGCCGACAATGATGGCGGGAGACTCCATCAGGGCCATGGCCGCTACCATGTGCCCGCCGGACGGGAGACCCAACTGACTGAGGAACGCCGTGGCGGCGATAAACGTCACGGCCGAGACCGAGCCATAGGTGGCGGCCACGGCCGCGGCATTGGGGAGGTCGAGTTGCCGGCGCAGGATGAAAAATGTCCACAGCGGCACGAGCACCGCCATCAGCACCGCGGCCCCCAAAGTCCAGGTGACTTGGGGGGTGAGCCCGCTTTTCTGCAGTTCCACCCCGCCCTTGAAGCCGATGGCCATGAGCAGATAGAGCGAAAAGAACTTCGGCAGCGGCTGCGGAATTTCCAGATCCGAGCCGACGAAGAACGCCAGCATGCCCAGAAAAAAGAAGAGGACCGGCGGATTAAGCAGGTTGGAGAGGGCCAGAGAGAAGTCCATGGATCGGGCTGAATGGACTCAGAGCGCAGGCGGCGGGCCGGAATGCGTGATTGATTTTGAATTTTCCAATGCGGGCGGATGTGTCATAATATTCATGCGATATAATACATGCAAAAGGATTCATGTATTATGCCGCATGTATGCCGTCAAAGAAAAAAAATCACAATCCCCCGGACGGAGCGGCCTGGACCTTTCTGACCAATCACGCCCACGTGCTGCTGTGTCTGGCCGGGGATGAGACGCTGCGGGTGCGCGATCTGGCCGGCCGGGTCGGGATCACCGAGCGGGCGGTCTTGAAGATTCTGGCCGAGTTGGAAGATGGCGGGGTGCTGGAGCGGGAGCGCGAAGGACGCCGGAATCGCTACAAAGTGCGGCTGGAAACCCCGCTGCGCCACGAGTTGGAGGAGCATTGCACGGTGGGTGATCTCGTCGCCCTCGTGCATGGAGTCCGGCGCAAGCCCCGCTGAGCGGTTTTCGTCGCAGCCGGCCACCACGAGGACAGGCTTGCCTCCGCACGGGAAAGGCGGCACAAGCGGATATGGTTATCACCCCAAAAATCCGCGGTTTTATTTGCACGACGGCCCACCCCGAGGGCTGTGCGGCCCATGTTCAGGGACAGATTGATTATGTGAAAGCGAAGCCCGCGCTGGAGAAGGCCCCCAAGCGCGTGTTGGTCGTGGGAGCGTCAACCGGCTATGGCCTGGCCTCGCGTATCGTGGCGGCATTCGGTGGCGGCGCTTCCACCATCGGGGTGTTTTTTGAAAAAGAGGCGGCGGACAAAAAGACCGCCTCGGCCGGTTGGTATAATTCGGCGGCCTTCGAAGAGGCGGCGCTGAAGGACGGACTCTATGCCAAGAGCTTCAACGGCGACGCGTTTTCCAACGAAATGAAGCAGCGCGTGATCGAGGCCATCAAAGCGGATCTCGGGCAGGTTGACATGATTGTTTACAGCCTCGCTTCTCCCCGCCGGATCGATCCCGATACGGGCGAAATTTACAAATCGGTCCTCAAGCCCACCGGTGGAACCTTCACCAGCAAGAATCTCAACACGGACAAAAAACTGATCGAGAACGTTACCATCGAGCCGGCGACGGAGGAGGAGATTGCGCATACGGTGAAGGTCATGGGCGGCGAGGATTGGAATCTCTGGATCAACGCCCTGGCCGGGGCCGGCGTGCTGGCGGATGGATTCAAAACCGTCGCCTACAACTACATCGGGCCGGAACTGACCTGGGCTATTTACACCGACGGCACCATCGGCCGGGCCAAGTTGCACCTGGAACAGACGGCCAAGGAGATCAATGCGCGCTTCGGCGCGGGCACGGCGCTGGTTTCGGTCAACAAAGCGCTCGTGACGCAGGCGAGTTCCGCGATTCCCGTGGTGCCTCTTTATATTTCGCTCCTTTACAAAGTGATGAAGGAAAAAGGTCTGCACGAAGGCTGCATCGAACAGATTCACCGCCTCTTCGCCGACCACTACGGTTCGCCGGACGGTCCGAAGCTGGACGACAAGGGCCGGATCCGCATCGACGATTGGGAGATGCGCGAGGATGTGCAGGGCGCGGTGGCAGCGGTCTGGGATTCCGTCACGACCGAGACGATTGACGACGTTTCTGACTTCGCCGGCTACCAGAAGGAATTCTATCGGCTCTTCGGCTTCGGCCTGGAAGGCGTGGATTACAACGCCGAGACCGATCCGGCGCGTCCGATTCCGAGTTTGAGCTAAATGATTTTCCTCTTGCGCACGGCGGCAACTCCACTAAAGAGTGCGGGTGTCGCCCAAGGTGGCGGCAAAGATTTCCGAACGATTGAAAATGCAAGTACCCATCCGCGAAAGTTAGCTCGTGCAGCGCAGGAGCCGTCAGTTTTCGCGTCCATCGTTCGGTGGTCAGTTTCTCGCATGAGAATTGTCCGTCGTCATTGCATGCAAAGTCCAACCGGGAGGTCCCATTAATATCCGAGATATCCGCGTCAACGAACGCATTCGCGCCCGCGAGGTGCGCGTGATCAATAGCGTCAACAACGAACAACTCGGCGTGATGCGCATCGAGGATGCCCTCCGCACCGCCCGCAGTCTGGGCATGGATCTGATCGAGATTGCGGCCAACGCCCAGCCGCCCGTCTGCCGCATCGTGGATTTCGGCAAGTTCCGCTACGATCTGGCCAAGCAGGAGAAGGACAAAAAAAACACCGCCGGCAAGGTCAAGGAGGTCAAGTTCCGGGTCAATGTGGCCGAACACGACTACCTGACCAAGATCCGCCACGCGGAGGAATTTCTCGACAAGGGCAACAAGGTGAAGATCCACCT